>CAMOCI010000053.1 GCA_946610635.1 uncultured Clostridia bacterium
GCAAGACACTTTTTGGCTTGATAATGGTGAAGTTTTAAAAACTCAAACAAGTGCTGGTCAAAACAGAATTTTAAGGACATACGGCGCACCTTGTAAAGTTATCTTTCCGGGCAGATGTTTTAGAAACGAAAGTGTTGATGCTAGCCACGAAAACACATTTTTTCAGTTAGAAGGTATGATGGTTGGTAGAGATATAAATGTAGCAAACTTGATTTACTTTATGAAAACTATGCTTTCTAAAGTACTTAAAAAAGATGTTGATGTAAGACTAAGACCCGGCTTCTTCCCTTTTACAGAGCCTAGTTTTGAGCTTGATGTTACTTGCCCATTTTGTGGTGGTAAGGGTTGTCCAACTTGTAAACAAGGTGGTTGGATAGAACTTTGCCCTTGTGGTATGATACATCCAGAAGTTTTGAGAATGGGTGGTGTTGATACAAGCAAATATCAAGGTTTTGCATTTGGCTTGGGCTTAACAAGACTTGCTATGATGAAATATAACATAAAAGAGATTAGGACATTAAATAGTGGGAACATTCCATTTTTAAGTCAAACAAAAACAAGGTAGGTTGATATGAAGATAAGTTTAAATTGGATTAATGATTTTGTAGATTTAGATGGCGTTAATTTTGCCGACCTTATTAAAAAGTTTACTCTTGCAACTGCCGAAGTTGAAGATATGTATGAAGTTGGTAAAGATATAGATGGTGTTATTGTTGCAAAAGTTTTATCATGTGAAAATCACCCAAACAGCAACCATTTACATGTTTTAAAAGTTGATACTGGTAGTGGCGTGGTTGATTGTATTTGTGGTGCGCCTAATGTAAAAGAAGGTATGCTTGTTGCATTTGCAAAAGTTGGTGCAAAGGTTGTGGGTGGAGAAATTAAGTCAACAACAATAGCAGGTTACCCTTCAAATGGTATGTGTTGCAGTAAAGAAGAACTTGGCTTGGCAGAAAAAAGTGATGGTATATGGGAAATTGTTGATGATTTACCACTTGGTACAGATATCAAAAAAGCATATCAAATAGAAGATACCATTTTTGAGATTGATAACAAAAGTTTAACCAACAGACCAGATTTGTGGGGACATTATGGTATTGCAAGAGAAATTGCAGTGCTACTTAACAAGCCACTTAAAAATATTGTTGTTGATGACCTTAGTTATTACAGTCAAATGGATAAAATACCTGTTGAAGTTTACACAGATAATTGTTATAGATATAGTTGCATAAAGATAGCAAATGTAACAAAAACACAAAGTCCAGAAAATGTGCAAATAAGATTATATAGATGTGGTATGCGTGCAATTAACTTGCTTGCTGACTTAACAAACTATGTAATGCTAGAACTTGGACAACCTATGCATGCTTTTGATGGTAATGCTGCAAATAGGATTGAAGTTAAAGACCTAACAAGACCAATGGAGTTTGTAACACTTGATAATCAAAGTAGAGTTTTAGATGCAGGCACTATGATGATTTGTAACGAAAAAGAACCTATGTGTGTTGCTGGCGTTATGGGTGGATTATATAGTGAAATTACGCCAAAAAGCAATAGTGTTATACTAGAAAGTGCTTGTTTTGATAGTAGCAGTATAAGAAAAACTGCTATAAAATTAGGACTTAGAAGTGAAGCAAGTAATCGTTATGAAAAATCTCTTGACCCAGAAATGACAGTTACTGCAATTGGAAGATACTTTTATATTTTAAGATTTATTGATAAAGATGTTAGAATTGTTAGTGGTTTAACAGATGTTTATAATCGCCACTATGAAAAACGCACAATCTCTACAACAGCAGAGTTTATTAATCATTATGTAGGTGTTAATCTTTCAACAAACTATATAACTGAAACTTTGAAATCACTTGGCTTTAAGGTTAAGAATGATGGTTTTAATTTACAAATAGAAGTACCATCATATAGAGCAACAAAAGATGTTACTATACCTGTTGATATTGTTGAAGAAGTTGCAAGAATATATGGTTATGATAACATAAAGCCTGAACCTGTTAAAGAAATAATAGAGCCAGTGGAGCAAAAGTCAGAACATTTGATGGAGTATGACTTAAAACTTTTGCTTGCAGAAAAATTTGGGCTTAATGAAGTTCATAGTTATATTTGGGAAGATGAAAAAGCTAACAAAGAATTAAATATAGAAACTGTTAGCCATGCAAAGATTTTAAATAGTATTGTAAAAGAAAATAATGCTATTCGTAGTGAAATGTTACCAACCATACTTAAAGTTGTTAATGAAAATAAAAATCTGGTTAACGATTTTGGTGTGTTTGAAATTGGTAGAGTTGTAACGGGTTTGGACGAAAACAAAAATGTTATTGAAGATAAGCATTTAGGCTTGGCGTTATATAGTACAAACAAAACAGAAAAAGAACTTTATTTTAAAGTTAAAGATATTGTAGAAACTATTGTAAAAGAGTTCTTAAATAAAAATGTTAATTATAAGTTAAGAAAAATTAATAAAAGTTATGTTCATCCAGTTAATAATGCAGAAGTTTATGTTGATGAAAAACTAGTTGGATACATTGCACTTTTGCATCCAACAACAAAAAATGCTATCAGCAAAAAATCAGCAGTAGCAGTTTTGGAACTTGATTTTACTGAATTATCTAAACTAGAAGTACAAAAGGTTGAAATGAAGCAAACAAGCAAATACCAAGCAACTACACTAGACTTTAACTTTGTTATGGACAAAAATATTATTTATGCAGATAGTGTTGATAATTTAAAAAGAGTGTTTAGCAATTTAAAGTACGATATTTCTTTAAAAGATATTTATCAAAGTGAAGAAATGCATGGTAAAAAAAGTGTGACATACACAGTAAAACTATGGAGTGATGACCACACTTTATCGGGCGAAGAAATCGAAAACTTTCATAGTAATTTTATTCAAAATGCTAGCATATTTGGCTATGAACTTAAAATGATGTAATAAAATAACAAACCATTATTGACATACTTTGTAAATGTGATATAATGTATGTAAAATTAATTACAAGTAAAAAATTGGAGTGTATTCATGAAAAAAACAAAGTATTTAACATTGACATTAGTAGCGTTATTGTGCTTATCAATGCTTGCAGGTTGCAAAGTGTTTAACATATCTTTTATAAATGATTGGGTATTTGTGCCACAACAGGTAACAGGTAGCGAACTAAATTTGTCGCTTATATCAGCAAGTTCTATGGAATACACATTTAATATTAAAAATAATGGTGAAGAAAGAGAACTAAAATCTAGTGCTTTTACAATAGTTTATACTATTGATGGCACAAATTATCAACCAGTTGTAACATTTAATGATTATAGCACGTCAATTTCTTTTGAAAACAAACAAAGTCAAGATATTACTTTAAAGGCAATTTCAACAGCAACATTTACAAATAACTCTAAAATTGCTATTAAATATGATGGCACATTAATTTGTGAATACACAGTAAGAAGTAATTAATAGTTATAAATGATAGGCAGTTATGATTGCCTATTTTTGTTGTTAAGTATAAAAATATTTATGTTTTAATAATTATTATTTTTTTAAACAATCAATTAATTTGTTTTAATGTTAAAGCAACTTAATTAAGAATTAATTATTTTGATTTTTTATTTTTTTGCTATATAATAAAATTATGAAGAATTACGATGTATGTATTATAGGTGCAGGTGCAAGTGGTTCGCTTGCTAGTATTTTGCTTGCACAAAAAGGTTTTAGTGTTTGTGTATTAGATAAATTTGAAAAACCAGCAAAAAAGTTGCTTGTAACAGGTAATGGAAAATGTAACATAACAAATAAAAATTTGAGTAGTGAGTTTTATAACCAAAATATAGATATTTTTTTAAATCAATTTGATTATCAAGATACAATCAAACTCTTTAAAAGTTTTGGATTAGATATTTATGCAGATGAAGAAGGTAGATGTTATCCTATTTCAAACTCTGCAAAAAGCGTGCAAACCATTTTGATAAATCAAATGCAAAAAAACAATGTAAATTTTTTACCAAATACACAAGTTTACGATATTAAAAAAAATAAAAATAGTTATAATATTTTTTGTGATAATAATGCTTTAACTTGTAATAATATAATTTTTGCATGTGGTTTAAACGATTTTTCTATAACAATGTTAAAAAATTTTGAAATAAAAACAAAAAAAATTTTACCTAGTCTTTGTGCATTAAAAACACAACAAAACACAAAAATTTTAAACGGCGTTAGAGTATCTAATGTGCAAGTAACTGCAAATTGTGACAATTTAATAATGGTACAAAATGGCGAAGTGCTTTTTAAAGATAATGGACTTAGTGGAATTTGTATTTTTAATTTATCTGCTCTTTTTGCTAAAAATAAACGTTTTGAAGGCAAAATTTGCATAAATTTGCTTAAAAATTATTCAAAAACTCAAATTTTTAAAATGATTAGTGAAAAATTGTACATATTTGAAGATATGCAAATGTTATTAGAAAGTATGTTTGATCCAAAAGTTGCAAAGTATATTTTGGCTGAAAGCAAAATTAATCAAGAAACAAAATATATTGATAATCAAAAAATAAATGCTATTGTTGACAACATTGTTAATTTGCAGTTTAATGTAACAGATTGTTATAATAATAATCAAGTTTTTAGTGGTGGTGTAGATTTGAGCGAATTAACACAAGATTTACAAAGTAAAACTTACAAAGGTATGTATTTTTGTGGTGAGATTTGCGATGTTGATGGCATTTGTGGTGGCTACAACTTGCAATGGGCTTGGACAAGTGCAAATATAGTGGCAAAAAATTTACAAAAAAACTAAAATTTAATAATATTAAATTTACTGTAAAGGTGGTTATATGATACACTCTCTTGCTGGCGGCGAACTAAAAAACGAAAAGATATTTAATTTAGCAAAATTAGAATTTGAAGATTTGCAAGGCCAATATTTTTGGTATATCTTTGAAAATATAAAATTAGAGCAGGGCGACTTTGTACTTGCTCCTTTTGGTATTATTGATAACTTAAAACCAGCAAAAGTTATTAAGGTTGAATATAATGTGAATAGCAAAAATTTTACTATACCATACAAAAGATTAAAAAAGATTTACAAAAAATATAATTTTAATTATTGATTTATATAAAATCAAATAAAATACTTATTTAAGTTTGTAGTGTTAAATACATATTTATAAATGTTTATTGTGTAATATAGCAATAAACTTTTTTTGTAACATTTTTACTATTATTTACATAATGTGATTTTAGAAAGGAGGAAGCATATTTTTATGTGTGGTTGTAGAAGAAGATTTGATAACGACATCAGATTAGTTACAAGTATTGTTGGCCCAGCAGGTCCAACAGGCCCAGCAGGTCCACGTGGACCAATCGGTCCAACCGGAGCCACAGGTCCAATAGGTCCAACTGGTCCAACAGGCCCACAAGGTATTCAGGGTGTGCAGGGTATTCAAGGAGTGACAGGTG
>CAMOCI010000054.1 GCA_946610635.1 uncultured Clostridia bacterium
GCAGAATTCCAACAACAAAAGCATATAGACTATATGTTAATGGCCTTATGAAGAGTACAAAGTTTGGTAAAAAAGAACTTGATGCTGTAAGAAGTATGTTAGGTGAAAGAACTGCATATCTCAAAGATATTATTACACAAGTTGCAGGAGTGGTATCGCAGGCAACAAATTATCCAGCAGTTGTAATATTAAACGGATACGATAATTTGCCGATAGAAAGTATTAAGATAATTCCTTTGATTGATGGCTCTGCATTACTTTTGATAGGTACAAAAAATGGTATTGTTAATGGTCAGTTTGCATTAGATAAAGGTATAACCGAAGAAGTGTGCATAGATGCAAGTAACTTGCTTACAAAAAAGTTTTTTGGCAAAACAATTATGTTTATGAGAGAAAATATACAGCAAGAGATACTTAATGCGCAGCACGAAATAGATAGTTTTAGTGACTTATATAATAATTTAATTACTTGTTTACAAAATCTATCAACAGCAAACACAAAAGTGTTTAGAGTTGGCGAAACAAAACTATTAAATAACCCTGAATATACTGATTTGAAAGACGCTAAAAAAGTTTTAGATGTTTTAGCTGATGATGAAGAAATGAAAGAAGTGTTTAACGGCGAAGAAAACAGCGAAATAAGTTTTACTATTGGAAAAGAAAATAATAGTGAAGATTTAAAGAGTTGTTCGGTTGTTAAAGCAAATTATAAAATAGGTGGCAAGCAAATTGCAAGCATTGGTGTGATTGGTCCAGAGCGTATGGATTATAGCAGTGTTGCAAGTGCTTTAAAAGTTATTGTTGGTGAGCTTAACAAACTTAATTTGTTAGAAACTACAAAAAAAGATGACAAAGGAGGTAGCTGACAACATGTCACACAAAAAAAGAAAAGATTGGCAAGATGATTTTGTTGAAACTGACAAAAAATTAACAGAAGAAGAACTTGATGAAAACAACGAAAGTAATTGCGTAAATGTAGAAGATATGCAAGAGAGTTTAAGTGCTCACAATAAATCTCAAGAGTATTTAGAAATGGCACAGCGTATTCAAGCAGAGTTTGATAATTACAGGCGCAGAAATTTAGAGATTGTTAGTCAATCAAGAAAAGATGGTATAGTTTATGCAGTTACAGAACTTTTGCCAGTGTTAGACACAATCAATAGTGCAAAAAGGCAATTAATGGACGAAAGCTTGGCGAAAGCATTAGATTTAGTTTACAAACAAACATTAGATTGTTTTGAGAAACTAGGTGTAAAAAAGATAGAAGCTATTGGTAAAACTTTTGATCCAAATTATCACAATGCAATTATGGCAGAGCATATTGAAGGCACAGATCCTGATATTGTGATTGATGAATTTCAGGAAGGTTTTATTTTAGATGGCAGAGTGATAAGACATAGCGTTGTTAAAGTTTCAAATTAAAAAATATTTAAATAATTAGCAAAAAACTATAAAAATATTAAAAAAAATAGTAAAATTTAATAAAAACTTATTAATTTTTAAAATATTAAATAAGTGAAAGCAACACTTTAAATGCTAAAAAATGTGCAGTTTATCACAAAAAACCAAACAAAAAAGCAATAAAGGAGATATAAAATTATGGGTAAAATTATAGGTATAGACCTTGGAACAACAAATAGTTGTGTTGCATTTATGGAAGGTAGTCAACCAACTGTTATAACAAATAGTGAAGGCGGCAGAACAACACCAAGCGTTGTTGCAGTTACAAAAACAGGAGAAAGACTTGTTGGTCAAGTTGCAAAACGTCAAGCAGTTGCAAATGCACAAAACACAGTTCAATCAATCAAAAGAAAAATGGGTACAAGTGAAATGACAAGATTGGGTGACAAATCATACTCACCACAAGAAATTTCTGCTATGATACTTCAAAAATTAAAAGCAGATGCAGAAGCATATTTGGGTAGTCCTGTAACTCAAGCAGTTATCACAGTTCCTGCATATTTTAATGATGCACAACGTCAAGCAACAAAAGATGCTGGTAAAATTGCTGGCCTTGAAGTTTTAAGAATTATCAATGAGCCAACTGCAGCAGCACTTTCTTATGGTCTTGATAAAGCAGAAAACAAAAATCAAAAAATATTAGTTTACGACCTTGGTGGCGGTACATTCGATGTTTCTATTCTAGAAATTGGTGATGGCATTTTTGAAGTTCTTTCAACAAATGGTAACACTCATCTTGGTGGTGATGATTTTGATAATGCAATTATAAACCTTCTTGTAAGTGACTTTAAAGCAAAAGAAGGTATTGATTTAAGCGCTGATAAAATGGCTATGCAAAGACTAAAAGAAGCAGCAGAAAAAGCAAAAATTGATCTTTCTGCAAGCGTTACAACAAATATTAACTTGCCATTTATCACAGCAGATCAAACTGGTCCAAAACATTTGGAATACGAACTTACAAGAGCAAAGTTTGAAGCATTAATTGATGATTATATTAAAGAAAGTTTAAATAAATGTGAAGCAGCATTAAACGATGCAAAACTTACAAAAAATCAAATAGATAAAGTTATTTTGGTTGGTGGTTCAAGCCGTATCCCAGCAGTACAAGAAGCTCTTAAAAATTATATGGGCAAAGAGCCATTTAAAGGAATAAACCCAGATGAATGTGTTGCTATTGGTGCAGCAATTCAGGGTGGTGTACTTGCTGGAGATGTAAAAGACGTATTATTGCTTGATGTTACACCATTATCACTTGGTATTGAAACTTTGGGTGGTATTTGCACAAAACTTATTGAAAGAAACACAACAATTCCAACAAAAAAGAGTCAAATTTTCTCTACAGCAGCAGATAATCAACCGGGCGTTGATATTCACGTATTGCAAGGTGAAAGAGAATTTGCAAAAGATAATAAAACACTTGGCAGATTTAGTTTAAATGATATTCCACCAGCACCACGTGGTGTACCACAAATTGAAGTTACATTTGATATTGATGCAAACGGCATTGTTCATGTTTCTGCAAAAGACCTTGGTACAAATAAAGAACAAAGCATTACAATCACTGCAAGTAGTAATTTGAGCGATGCTGATATTCAAAAAGCAGTTGATGAAGCTAAAAAGTTTGAAGAAGAAGATAAAAAGAGAAAAGAATTAGTTGATACAAAAAATCAAGCCGATGCATTTGTATTTAGTTTAGAAAAAATGATGAAAGATTCAGGCGATAAACTTACAGAAGAGGACAAAACAAAGTTAAATTCTGCCATTGAAGAAGCAAAGAAAGATTTTGCAAGTGATGACCTTGAAACTGTTAAAAAAGCACTAGAAAAGTTGCAAACAGAAAGTCAAGCAATAGTTACAAAACTATATCAAAATGCTGGTGCAGCTGCACAAGGAACTGCTGGTGCAGAAGGTGCAGAGCAGGGTGCTGGCGACAACATTAATGTTGACCCAAATGATGTTCATGTTGATAACAACTAAAATTAAAATATAATTAATCGTGTAAAATAGGAGTTTTAGATAATTCCTATTTTGCACATGTAATGTAAAAGGAAATATTATGGCAAAAGATTACTATGATGTGCTAGGTGTTGATAAAAGCGCATCACAAACTGATATAAAATCTGCATATTTTAAACTTGCAAAAAAATATCATCCAGATGTTAACAAAGAGCCAGATGCTGCTGCAAAATTTAAAGAGATTAACGAAGCATATAGCTGTTTGGGTGATGAACAAAAGCGTAAAAATTATGACCAATTTGGCAATACAGATGGCAATCCATTTCAAAACGCTGGTGCTGGTAACGGTGCCAGTGGTTTTGGTGGTTTTGAAGATTTTGGCGGTTTTGGTGGCTTTAATTTTGAAGATATATTTTCTAGCTTTGGCTTTGGTGGTGGTTCATCTCAAAGACAAAGTAGCAGAATAGGTAGCAATATTGCATTAAGGCTTAATTTAAGTTTTGAAGAAGCCGCGCTTGGCACAACCAAAACATTTTCTTTTAATCGTACAGAAAAATGTGATAAGTGTAATGGTACAGGTGCAGAAGGTGGTGCATTTAAAACATGCCCAACTTGTAACGGAACCGGTCAAGTTAGATATGCTCAAAACTCTATTTTTGGCAGAATTGTTAATGTGGGTACATGTAAAGAATGTGGTGGCACTGGTAAAATACCATCAAAAAAATGTACGTCATGTAATGGCACTGGCACAATGCAAAAAACAAGAACAATTACAGTTACAATCCCAGCCGGCATAGATAATGGTCAAGAAATGACTATTGCTGGCGAAGGTAATTTTGCAAGTGGTGGAGCTAGTGCAGGTAACCTTATTTTGCAGATAGCTGTTAGCCCACACAAAATGCTTACGCGTAATGGTTTTGATTTGTATATCACAGTACCAATACCATTTACAACTGCATTACTTGGCGGTAAAATAACATTGCCAGTTGTTGGTGGTAAAGTTCAGGTTGATGTTCCGCCACTTACTCAAACAGGTGCAACACTCACAATAAAAGGTAAAGGTGTTAAAAAGCTTAAAAAGAATGGCTATGGTGATTTAATAGTAACACTTCAAGTAGAAATGCCAAAAACACTAGATAAAGCAACAAAAGAAAAGTTAGAGCAAGCAGTTTCCGGCATATCATCATCAAATTATACAAAATGTAAAGATTACGAAAGTAAACTTTCTAAATTGTAATATAAGATATTTTAAATAAACACTTTACAAATCAAATTATTTATGATATATTATACCCGTTCCCATAACGCAGTTATTTGGCACTCCTGCCGGTTACTTGGTTTTGGGTGAAAACTATATAAAGGAGAAGTATTATGGCAAAAATCGACACAATCAAAGCTTTTGAAAGAAGTGAAAATGATACTGGTAGTGTAGAAGTGCAAGTTGCATTACTTACAGACAGAATTAAACACTTAACCGAGCATTTAAAAGAGCACAAACAAGATGAGCATTCTCGTCATCGTCTTTACAAAATGGTTGGTAAAAGAGCAAAACTCTTAAAGTATCTTGAAAAGAAAGATATTGAAAGATATCGTGCTTTAAAAGCAAAATTAGGTTTAAGATAAAAATTTGCAAGGCGTTTGCCTTGCTTTTTATTATATTTAAGTGTATTATAGGCTTTATAGTAAACATGTACTAATTAACAAAGGTGTGTATTGACAATAATATTTGTGGCTACCAAAACCCTGTGTCCGGTCCTGTAAAATGCTAGGCATCCTCTAACAAAACTGACGGGATATGCATCAACTATTTCAGAAGGTTTCGCTTCGCTGCTCGCACGATTTGTCCACGAATCGCGGACAAATCGCACAAACGCTCCGCGCAAAGTGTTTTTTTCTGGCGCACATGTCGTCAGAAAAAACGATCAGGTTCATTTCGCGCCAGCGGGCGCGAAACCCTGCGGGGCTTTTTTTAAATGAATATCAGTATCAGCGCGCAAAGGCGCGGATCTCACTTCGCTTGGCGACCATGC
>CAMOCI010000055.1 GCA_946610635.1 uncultured Clostridia bacterium
ATTGATTGCATTTCAATTGGAAATGGAACTGCAAGCAAAGAAAGTGAAATATTTATTGCAAATCTAATCAAAAAAGCAAAAAGACCAGTAAGTTATATGGTTGTTAGTGAAGCAGGAGCATCAGTTTATAGTGCAAGCAAACTTGCAGCCGAAGAATTCCCTGAATTTGATGTTACAACAAGAAGTGCTGTTTCTATTGCGAGAAGAATGCAGGACCCACTTGCTGAACTCATCAAAATTGATGTTAAAAGCATTGGCGTTGGACAATATCAACATGATATGCCACAAAAGAGATTAACAGAAGTTTTGGACGGCGTTGTTGAAGATTGCGTTAATAGCGTTGGTGTAGATCTAAACACAGCAAGCCCAGCACTGCTTTCAAAAGTATCAGGCTTAAACAGTGGCATTGCAAAAAATGTTGTTAAATATAGAGAAGAAAATGGTGCATTTAAAACAAGGACAGAACTTAAAAAAGTTAGCAAACTTGGTGATAAAGCATTTGAACAATGTGCGGGATTCTTACGTATTATAAATGGTAAAAATATTTTAGATAACACAGCAGTACATCCAGAAAGTTATGATGCAACAGAAAAATTGCTTAAACATTTTAGTATGAGTGACGAAGATGTTAAAAATGGTAACGTATCACACTTGCCAGAACTTATTGCAGAGCAAGGTGCAAGCAAAGTTGCAAAAGAAGTTGGAATTGGTGAACCAACACTTAATGATATTGTTACAGAACTTTTAAAACCAGGACGTGACATTCGTGATAGTTTGCCAGCACCAAATTTAAGAACTGATGTTATGAGTATTAACGACTTACAACCAGGCATGGTTTTAACAGGAACTGTTAGAAACGTTATTGACTTTGGAGCATTTGTTGATATCGCAGTTCATCAAGACGGACTAGTTCACATAAGTCAAATTTGTGACCAATACATTAAACACCCAAGTGAAGTTTTAAGCGTAGGCCAAGTTGTTAAGGTTAAAGTTTTGAGTGTTGACCTAGAAAAGAACAGAATTGCTTTAACTATGAAAGGTATTGAAGAAGAATAATAATTACAAAAAACATATCAAACGATATGTTTTTTTTAAAAAATTTGTTAACTTGTCACTTTTATAAATTACAATACTATATTATTTATTCTTTCTTCTCTTTTTGTTTTAAAACACTAATTGTGATTTGTTGCATTTTACATGTTTCCTTTAAATTTAATACTCTTAAAATTTATATATTGCAATACTTCACTTTCTGTTTTATCTTTAAAATCTGCAATATCTATTTGCATGGCATAAGCAATAAATGCATACTTTTGCCCTAAATTTGTTGTTTGTAAATTAATATTAAATTTAATATTAACATTAATATCGCTATCATCAAACAATTTGTTTAACTTTTTTGTGGCACAATTTTTAATGTTTTGAGACTGCTTAATGTTATTAGTATAAACTCCAAAATTAATTATATTATCTCTATTTTCAAAAAATCCTTCTTTTATTGCAGTGCTCGTTATTTCATTAACTGCTTCATTTAAAAGTCTTCCATCATAAGATATGTTTTGATACAAATCTTTTGATAGATTATTTAAACATGATACAGATAATACTTTACCTTGTACATTCACAAAAAGTAAAATTTCAATATTAGAATTTAAATTATTATTTGTTAAATTTGTTTCTTCTATTTTTAAATTATTTTGTTTTACAATATTGTTATTTTGATTTTTGTTGATACTAAATAACACTAAAGCAGTTGGATAAGAATTTCTTTTTGTTAAAAATACACCTAGTACTATTCCACTAGATATTAAAAACACAGCAAAAATAATTGTGATTATTGTTTTTTTCATTACATAAATCCAAAATTTGTTACAATATTAATTTGCGCAAAATATTTTAAATATAAAAAAATCAACAAAAAAGTACAAAAATATTAATTATTTTCGTACTTTTTTAATAATTCTCTATTCTTAATCAATAATTCTCTAAAATGTTTTGAGTACTTGCAACCGCAATAATCTTGCCTATATAAGCCATATTTCTTGCTTAATTCTATACTATGCTTATAGCCATCTTCCTTTTTAAAATCACTAAACAAATATTTTACTCCACACTCGTTAGATATTTCTTCACCAATCTCATTTAATGATTTGCTATATTTGTAAGGGCTGACCGTTAGCGTTGTAGTGAAATAATCAAAGTTGTTTTGCTTTGCGTACTCACCACTTTTTTGCAACCTCAATCTATAGCACTTTTTGCATCGCTCACCACCTTCTGGCAAATTTTCTAGCCCTTTTGCCAGTTCTTCAAATTTTTCTGGCTCATATTTTGCATCCACAATTTTAACATCAGGATATGCCAAACTTAAAAATCTTTTTTCTTCATCTAGTCTTCTTTTATACTCTTCTATTGGCGAAATGTTTGGGTTGTAATAATAAACTGTTATATTAAAATATGGGTAAAGTACTGATATGCAGTGGCTTGAACAAGGTGCACAACAAACATGCAAAAGTAGTTTTGGCTTTTTGTTTTTATCTAATTGCTCAATAATTTGCAAAAACTCTTTATAATAATTCCTTTCCATATTTAAATTATATCACTTTATAAAAATAAATAAAAGTGTTATACAAAATATGACTTTTGATGTATAATTAAATTATGAAACAAAATAAAAGTCAAAAAGTAGTTATAATAACTGGCGGTACCAGTGGCATAGGCAAAGAGATAGTAGATATTTACAAATCAAAAAATGAAATTGTGTGCGTACTTGCTAAAGATGCGCTATCTGATGTTGCAAATAATATTTACGCTTGTGATGTAACTAATGAAGAACAAGTTAAAAATGCAATTGAGCAAATTGTAAAAAAATATAAAAAGATTGACATTGTTGTTAACTCGGCAGGTTATGGACTTGCAGGAGCGTTAGAATTAACACCAATAGAAAGTGCAAAAAAACAATTTGATACAAATATGCTAGGCACTATGATTGTTAATAATAGTTGCATAAAGCATATGCCGCAGAAAAGTACAATAATAAATATATCTAGCACATGTGCTTTGTTTGCTTTGCCATATCGTGGGCTATATTGTGCAAGCAAAAGCGCAGTTGATATGTATAGCAAATGTTTAAAAATGGAACTTGCATCAAGTAAAATTAATGTTATATCAATTTGCCCGGGAGACACTAAAACAAACTTTTCTAAAAACAGAGTTAAAGTTTTTGAAACAAACGAGAGATATGGCGACAGAATACAAAAAAGCATAGATAAGGTTGAAGGTAATCAAGAAAAACGTATGAGCCCAACATATGTTGCAAACAAAATTGTTAAATACGCTAGCAAAAAACACCCAAAGCCTATGTATATAATTGGCGCTAAATATAAATTTTTATATTTTTTGAGCCGAGTTTTGCCGCAAAGTGCAATACTAAAAATTACTAATAAAATGTTTAATAAGTAAATTATTAATTTGTCTAGAATATGTATTTTATAATTACATATTTTTTTATATAATTGAAAAATTAAATCAATAAAAACGTCACCTTTCGGTGACGCAAATGCATTTATATTTTAAAAAACAAAATGGTAAATGTTTTTTAAACGTGTCTATTATAAAGCAACAATTCCATAATGTCAATACCAAAATCAAAAATAATTATAAAAAGTTTTCGACAAAATTTTTAATCTTAACTTTTTGGTTTTTCTTGCTTTATTTGCTTTTTATTTGATGACTTTACTGCCATGCTTAAAATATCATCTTTACTTAACACTTTACTTTTTGTATTACTATTTTTAATTTTAGACTTTTTGTTTGCCATTTTTTCTTGTGTGGTTTCGCTAATCACTTCTTCTTGTCCATCAAGATACACTACTTTTTTAGGTTTCTTCCTAATTTTTTCGGCAAGCATAACAAAGTAAACAATTAGTGCAAAAACTGCTAGTGATGCCATAACGTATAATGCATATTCTATATATGACCTTGATTTATTAATAACTCTCCCACGTGGGCCCATAACATCAAAAATTCCATCATATTTAAAATTTGACGCATCTCTTTCTGTCCAAATATTTGTAATTGAACAATAATTATAGTCAAAGATTCCATTAAACTGACTACGCAATGTTCCTGTTGGTACAGAATAATATAAATGTTCACAATCAATGCTGTTTGTTAGTTTATAATATGCCTCGGCATAATGGATACATTCATCTTTTTCAACTATTTTATTGTTTACAAAATAACTCATTAATGCTAAATCCATAGCATTAGATATTAAATAAGGTTCTGTACTTGTACCTCTACCTACCAACTCACTAATTTCCAAATGTTCCCACCAAGTATTTGTTACAAACTCAACTTTAAAAGTTAAATTTTCTGTTACATTACTAATTCTAAATTTGGATGCTTTTTCGTCATCATCATCACTAAGTGGCACACTTTCAAAAATATTTTCCGTAACAAACTCATTTTGTCCTAATAATTCATAAGATTTTAAAAATCTCATTTCGTCATTTGGAGTTAAAGTTAAAGTAATACTATTACCAAATTCAATTTTGTAGAAATCGTCTTCGCCATCAATATCTGCTGTAATTTTACCATTTAAAGTATTCCAATTAATATTAAAGCTAAATTCTTTTATTCCATATATAGCCATTATTTTTAAATCTGCAACCACATTAGATATTCTTAAAGTATATATTTTTGTATCTTTGTTGTAGTTTTGTATAATGTTAAGTTCTTGCAATTTTTCTGCACTTATTTCCGTGCCATTTTTATTTGTAATATTCCACTTTTTAAATTCATACTTTTTTGAATAGTCTTGTAATAATCTTGTTTGGTAGGTAATATATGAATTTATATCTACTGTTCTAAATAAATCTAAATTATCAAAACTTTCAAACTCATAAGCAATTTGTGCAATCTTTGTAAGCCTGCCATCAATACTCACGCTATTTATGTAAGTGCTTAAATCATATGTTTTTATAAATCTAACATATATATTTAAATTAGAATAAACTTCTTTTACTAAAAAATTATTAAATTTATCTAATTCCGTAAATTCAAGATAACCACTAACTACACCTGCTTCATCAAATACATTAATACTATCAAATCTATAACCATTTTGCACAACAACATGCAAATCAATATCACAATTAAAATATATGTTATTTATTTTTTTGTTAAACTCATCTGTTTCTATAAACACATAATCATTTGCATTTAATGTAACATTACCGCCCTTGTTGTTTGATGCGCTATCATCAGCACCATAGTAAATATTAAATGTAAAATAATCTCTTTCGTAATAAATATTAACTATACCATCGTTTATAATACATTCTGCAATAATGACTTTTTGATTTTTTTCATCAATAATCTTTTCTTCTAAAATAAGATTATCTATATCACCATCAAAACAATTACCGTTAACA
>CAMOCI010000056.1 GCA_946610635.1 uncultured Clostridia bacterium
TAATATTGTACAACCAGCACCTGTAACAGTCCACTGACTAACTGGTGGACGCTGATTACCAAGTTCTAATGGTGACCTGTATTGTCTTTCGGCAGTTGCAAAGTGACTTACTGTTGCGCAAATTGTTTTTTTAGCATATCCACCATCAATTAATGCTGCACCGATGGCTAAACTCTCACACATAGTGCTACAAGCACCATACAAGCCAATAAATGGCGTTTCAAAGTGTCTTGCACTAAAACTTGAAGAAATTATTTGGTTTAACAAATCTCCGCCTATAATAAAATCTATGTCGGATAAATCTACATGCTTTTTGTTAAGTGCACCTAAAATTGTTCTTTCTAAAATTTCTCTTTCGGCAAGTTCATAAGATTTTTGTCCACACAGATCATCATTTAATATACAATCAAAATAATTTTTAAAAGGTCCTTGCCCTTCTTTTTTGCCAACCATAGAAAAAGTACTTTCAATTCTTGGTTTATTTTTAAATACTATTGTACTTTTTCCTAATCTATTACTCTCTTTCATACTCTCCAATTTAACCTTTTATTAAAAATGTTTAAAACTATAAAACTAACTATTATTCTATATTTTTAAATAAACAGATATATCAAACCAACCAAAATACTTGAAACTATTGCTGATACAATTACAGGACCAGCTATAAGAAACATTTTTGCACAAGTACCAAAAATAATACCTTCTCTTTTAAATTCCATTGCACTTGAACAGATGCTATTTGCAAAACCTGTAATAGGTACTATTGTGCCAGCACCGGCAAATCTTGCAATATCATCAAATACGCCTATTCCTGTTAAAACACAAGTTATAAAAATTATAACAACCAAAGTCCATGCGCCAAGTTCTGCTTCTGTCATTGCTGGGAACCAAACCGAAAGTGTATCGTTAATTGCTTGCCCAAAACAACAAATTAATCCGCCAATTAAAAAAGCATATAATAGTGATGGCCAAGATTCACTCTTTGGCGATTTAGATGATACATAAGCTAAATATTTTTTGTTTCTTTCTTCTTTATCCATAAAACAATGTTTACCACATATTGTCAAATAATACATTAAAATATTATTTTATTAAGTAAATATTTTTAATAATTTTGAGCAAACTAACAATGACTTTGGAGGATATATGAAATTTAAAAAAATATTTGTTTTAATAATTACAATAATTCTTGCAACTTGTTTAGTTGGTTGTGAAAATCAAAACACAGAAAAAGCAGTTGCAAATAATTTAAGCAAAAGTGCAGACAAACTATCTTCTGTTGTGCAAAATTTAGAAGAAGTTGAAAATAGCGATATTATTATAGAAGAATTGTCACCTATAAGTGAAAATTATAGTGCAAATCAGACATCAAATAGGTATACTGCACAAAACTCATCAAATAAGTATAATTTTGGCAAACATATTTTAAGTGCTATGGAATTTAATTTGGATGCAAAGCCAAAACAAAGCTCTAACGCTAAATATGTTAATGGTGAAAAAATTACTTTAAACGAACCATCAGCAGAAGAAAACAATGCAAATGATAACAGCATAATTTGCGAAGATGGTAAATGCTATAATAACGAAAATTGTAAAGACGGCACATGTTACAATAAAGATATTAATGTCAAAGATATAAAAGAAATTAATGTTAATAAAAAGAATAATAATGAGAGTGAAAATACAACAAATAAAAACAAAACTCAACGATTAAATAGTTATAATAATAAAAAATCTTTAAATAATACTGTAAAAAAGCAGAATTTAAGCAAAAATATCAATAAAAATAATACAAATAGAAATATAAACAAAGAAAATCTAAAGAAAACAATTAATAACTCTAAAAGTACTCAAAAAAATTCGATAAAAAATAGTGTTTCAAAAAAAGTCGAGACAAAAAATAATACTTTAAACAAAAGTATTAAAAATTCATCAAAAAAGAATGAAAACACCAAAAATAGTACCAGTACCAACCAATCTAACAAAAACTACTCTATTAATCAAAATAATAACAAAAGTTTTAACACTAATAATAATACAAACAACAAAACGTACAAGCCAAAATATATAAATGAACTAAGCGAAAATATTAACAGGGATCACTTGGATAAATACTTGCAAAAAATCGAAAATGTATATAATGCTTGTGCAGATTGTATTTGTTGCAATGAACAATGCAAAATCGAACAATCAAAACTAGAACAAAACTTAAAAGATTGCAAAGTATATAGCACTAAACTAAAAGATGGAACGATTACTCTATCACAAGAAGAAATTAGCCAATGTAATAATTGTTTAAATAGTTTATCTAATTGCATAGAAAGGTTAAAGTCGACAAAAGGCACTGTTAATTTAAAAAAAGCAGACATTGAAAAAATTAAAGATAATTTTGGAAGTAACACAATCAACTTGATAGAAAGTTACAATAAATTATCTCAAACATTAGAGTGCAGACTTCAATATTTAAAAGATTGTAATGCTAATTTAACTTGTATATTCGATATTATCAATAAAACGAATGTAAATGTTGCAGAAGCAGAACAAAACAAGAGTGATGAAAGTGAAATATTAAAAAACGAAGAAATGCTTAAAGAAGAAGAAATTTTTAGCGAACAAAATAATTATAATGACACTATATTAAATAATAATTTACAAAGTGAAGAGTTAAAAAATCAAGCTGAAACAAATAGTAATTATAATAATTCAAATAATTATAATATAAATAATCAAAATGTTTTACAAAATAACAGCTATTCAAAAAATATAGGTGTAGCAATGGCACCTGCTGCTAGTGAAACTTTAAATAATGATAATAATGACGAGAAACGCACAGCATATAATGAAGTTTATAATGAAAATGAAAAGCAAAATAATTTAAATTTAAGTCAAAACACAAATGAACAAACAAATTTATTGCCAAAAAAAGATAATAGGACTATTAATATAGAATCAGAAAAAAATCCAGAAAAAACAAACAATAATATAACTGTTAATAATGATAATTTTGATGCAAATAATCAAAGTAACAACAATAATATAGATACTTACAAAAAAAATGAAATTATTGAAAATGTGCAACAAGATACGATTGCAGAGCAACCAAAACAAATTATCACACAAAAAACTGTACCTTTTGTAACAAACAGCACTCAAAATATACCACAACAACCTGTAAACAATTCATTAAACAATAATAATTATGGTTACAACTATCCTTATGGCTACAACGGTGCAATTTTGCCTTATGGCGTAAATAATTTTCCTTATACTCCGCGCAACATTGATACTTATAGATATATAAATAAAAATATAGATACTTATAGACCAAATTATTCACCAGTACCAAATCAGAACAATTTAATTAATAATGTTGTTACCGAAGAGCCTGCAACTCACATTGTTATAGAAGAACACACTGAAAATAATAATAAAGAAAACGATTTGGAAAACACAGATGATACAAGTACAAACAAAAACGAAGATAAAAATAATATATCACAAAAGAATATACAAACTAGAATAACAAGAAATTAATAAAAATTGCTTGCAATTAAACTTATAAGTTTGAAATGCAAGTTTTTTATATATTTTTATAATAAAATCAAAAATATACTATTATGATTATTTATTATTTCTTTCCTAGTTGAATTGCATAAAAAAAGCACTTTTAATTAAAAGTGAATTTTTTATTTTTGTTTGTTAAGATATTATCTAATACTTAAATTTGTTTTTTAATTTAGCCAAAATTTTATTTTCTAATCTACTAACTTGTACTTGGCTAACGTTTAAAATTTCTGCAATTTCACTTTGTGTTTTATCTTCAAAATACCTAAGTGCAAGTAGCTGCTTATCTTTATCTGGCAATTCTTTAATTAAGTCTTTAAGTACTAAATTGTCAATCATATTTTCAGTATGGTCAATATCTTCAATGCTCTCCATAATAGTTCTACTATGTGGATTTGTTTCATCCTGTTTATCATCTAACGATAAAAGTGATTTTCGGCTATCCATAGCATAAACAATTTCTTCTTCATCAACTTCAAATTGTTTTGCAAGCATACTAATTGTTGGTTCATTTCCATTTTGTTGTCTATATTTATGAATAAACCTTTCTATCTGAATATTTAATGTTTTTAATGCTCTACTTACTTTTATTGAACCATCGTCGCGCAAAAAGCGCTTAACCTCGCCAGCAATCATAGGCACAGCATAGGTAGAAAATTTAACTCCAAAACTTTCGTTAAAGTTGTTTATTGCTTTTACAAATCCTAAACTACCCAGTTGATAAAGGTCATCATATTCAACGCCTTTATTTCTATAAATCTTTATTACACTTTTGATTAGCGGTGAGTTTTCGTTTACCAAAATACTTTTTGCGTTTTCGTCGCCATTTTGCGCTAGATGAACAAGCTTAATTGTTTCATCTTGCCCAAGCATTTTCATCACCAACCATTTGAGTATTTGCTTGACCAATATGCTTTGTCATGTGAACAGTAATGCCTGCACCTTTATTTCTTTCTAGCTTAAAACTATCCATAAAGCTCTCAATTACAGTAAATCCCATACCACTTCTATCTTCTTCGGGTTTTGTAGTAAAAAATGGCTCAATTGCTTTTTCTAAATTATCAATACCAACACCGTAATCAGTTACAGAAATCAATATATCATGTTCCGACAATTTAACTTTTATAACAATATCTCCAACTTTGTCTGGATATGCGTGCACAACGCTATTTGTAACTGCTTCACTAACAGCTGTTTTAATTTCTGTAATTTCATCTATTGTTGGGTTTAACGGTAAACAAAATGCTGCAACGCTGCTTCTAACAAAACTTTCATTTTCGCTTAAAGATTTTACTGTCATTGTAAATTCATTTTTATATTTCATTTTAATTTATTCCTTTTATTAATTAATTTTTGGCATTATATTGTATAAGCCTGTCATTTTAAATATTTTTTCTGCATGTTTTGACGGATTGCAAATATATATTGGTATATGTCTTTCTTGCAGCCTCTTATATCGTCCAATTAATATACCAACACCTGTGCTGTCCATAAATTCTAGTTCTGATAAATCAATTATCACCTGATTAAATCCCTTTTGCGCAAACAAATCATCTAGCGTTGTTTTGCTATATAAAGCATTATGCTCGTCAAGTTCTCCACTCATGGTGATATACATTATGTTACTGTATATTCCGCTTCTAATTTCCATGATTATCTCCTACAAACAAAATTATATCATAGTGGCATGCAAAAAAAATGACAACATTTGTGTAATGTTGTCAAAAATTGAAATATTTACAAATTATTTAAATTCATTTTTAAATTAAAGTATTTTAATTTTTATTTAGCAAAATATCTAAAAATTTTTTTGATGCAAAAGTAG
>CAMOCI010000057.1 GCA_946610635.1 uncultured Clostridia bacterium
CTAAAATACCGAATGATAAAGTTGCAGGGATGCTTATAAAAGCAACTGCAAAAATTAGTCCCATAGAACCAACAAAAGATATATTAAACAACCTATTTGCAAAAATATTTGTTTTAAATATGCTATGACTGCTTTTTAAATTTACTGCATGCAATAGCTGCATTATGTTTATGCAAAAAAATGCTAGCGTTGTTGCTATTTGTGGATTATATAAGTTAATACCCAAAACATAAAGTGACAAAACAATTATTATTTGCAGTGCTGCTTCATACAAAATTTTTACCCACACGCCTAACGATATAATGTTTGCACCATCTTCCCTTGGCGGTTTTTTCATTGTGTCACTTTCTGCTGGCTCCAAACCAAGAGAAATTGCAGGTAAGCTATCTGTTATAAAATTTATAAACAAAAGTTGTGCTGGTAACAAAAAAGTGAATTGCGGTAAGAAAATGCTTGTGAGTAGCAGAGTGAAAACTTCAACAGCATTTGTAGAAAGTAAAAATTGAATTGTGCGTTGAATGTTAGAATATATTTTTCTACCTTCTTCAACAGCTAACACAATACTAGCAAAATTATCATCACTAATAATCATATCTGCAACATCTTTTGTAACGTCTGTGCCTGATATGCCCATACCAATACCAATATCAGCAATTTTTAAACTTGGTGCATCATTTACACCATCACCTGTCATTGCAACTATCTTGCCCTGCTTTTTAAATGCTTTAACAATGCGTACTTTATGTTCTGGGCTAACTCTTGCAAAAACGCAGTATTTATATATATAGTTGCTCAACTGTTCATCTGTTAATTTAGATATTTCTGTGCCAGTCAAAACTTGATCTTTGCTTTTTGCAATTCCAATTTCTTTTGCAACAGCAAAAGCAGTTTCAGCATGGTCACCTGTTATCATTACTGGTTTAAGCCCTGCTGTTTTGCATTTTTTTATTGCATCAAATACTTCTGGTCTTGGTGGGTCTATCATTCCAACAAGCCCTAAAAATACATAATCTTTTTCTATACTGCTATTAAAATTTTGATTTTCAATATTTTTATATGCCAAACAAAGCACTCTCAAAGCCTGCTCAGCCATAGAGTTGTTTGCTTTTTCAATATCTTGCAATCTTTCTTTTGTTAATGGCTCTTCTTTGCCATTAATCAATATTTTTGTGCACTTTTTTATCAAAAAGTCAAAAGCACCCTTGCTATAACATGTTAAGCAATCATCATAGTTATTAATAGTCGTCATGATTTTTCTGTTACTATCAAATGGAATTTCAAATACACGAGTATTATTTTTAATTAAGTTTTTTATATTAATACCGCTTTGTGATGCAAACTGCATAAGTGCACTTTCGGTTGGCTCTCCTTTTATAATTCCATTTTCTTCTATACAATCATTACATAACACCATGCAGTTTAAAATTGTTTTAAAATGTTTTTTTAAATAATCTTCATCTTGCAAAGTGTTTACTATATTGTTGTTGTAATATAATTTTTTAACTTTCATTTTGTTTTGAGTTAAAGTACCAGTTTTATCACTACAAATAACATTGCAACTTCCAAGAGTTTCTACTGCATGCAAACGTTTAATTATTGCATTATGATATGCAAGTTTTTGCACGCCAAGTGCCATAATTATTGTTATTGATGCTGGCAAACTTTCAGGAATTGCTGCAACAGCAAGTGCAACTGCTGTTAAAAATGCTTCTAACAAATTTGGAGATTTTGGCAATGTCATCTCAACCATAAAAACTAAAATTGCAATTATGATTACAGAAACACTTATAATCTTTCCAATTTTGTTTAATGATTTTTGAAGTGGAGTTAGTTCCTTTTTTCCAGAATTTATCATTACGGCAATTTTACCCATCTCGGTATCTTTGCCAACACTAGTAACAACACCTATTGCCCTACCATAAGACACAACACTGCTAGAATATGCCATATTTTTCCTTTCACCCAACGGCGTGTGTTCATCGAGTATGCAGTTTGCATCTTTTTCAATCTGCACACTTTCACCTGTTAAAGAACTTTCGTCAACTCTAAAATTAAAAGTTTCAATAAGCCTTACATCTGCTGGCAAAATATTACCACTTGTAAGTAATACAACATCGCCTATAACAATATCTTCAACATTTACGTTTTTTGTTTTACCATCTCTTAGCACATTACAAAAAGGCTGTGATTGCTTTTTTAAATTTTCAAGTGCACTTTCTGCCTTGCTTTCTTGCACTACTCCCAAAGTGGCATTTAATATAACGATAAAAATAATAATGCCACCCTCAAACAAGTTTTGATATTCCTTACTTACTATTGCAAGAGTTATACTGATAATAGCACTAACAATCAAAATAATAACCATTAGGTCTTTAAACTGCACAAAAAATTTTGAGATGATAGATTGCTTTTTATCTTCCTCAAATTTGTTGCTTATTCCATTTTTTTGTCTTTCTAAAACTTCTTGCTGCGAGAGTCCAAAACTACTTGTCCCTAATTCTTGCAAAACTTTTTGTACACTTTTTGAATGAGCATTTGTTAAATTCTTCACAAGGTATTATATTAGGCATGTTGTGTTTTAAAAACTTATATTTTTTAAAAGTTTGCAAAATATATTAATATACAAATTTTATTAATAAACATATAAAGGAATATATATAAATGAAAATGAAAATTTGTTCTTGCTGTGGTAGTATTATAAAAAAAGAGCCAAAAACATGCAATTGTTGCGGCTCTAATTATTGTGAAAGTTGCAAAAAACTCTCTAATATTTGTAATTGTTGTGGAAGATAAATCTTCTATATATTTAAAAACAATCTTGATACTAACACTGTCATATCATCACTAGGCTCGTTGCTGTTAAGAGAAATCGCTTCTTGAATAATCATATCGGCAATTTCTTGAGGATTGGTTATTGTTAAATTATTAATATAGTTTTGAAGTTTTACTTCATCAACAAAAGCATCCAAAACACCATCACTACACAAAACAATTATATCATTTGCATCCAACATTTTTTTGTTTATACTTGGCGAAATCTCTTGCAAAATGCCAATTGGTAATGCACCACAGCCACGAAGTATTTCTGTGCTATCTTTATGCTTGATAAAACCTGCTGGTGCACCAACTTTGATAAAATCTGCAAATGCATTAGATAGATTTAACACGCAAATATCTAATGCAGAAAAATTATCTGTCATTTGCATTGATAATAGTTTATTTACACTAGAAATTATTGTTTCATCATCAAAATCTGCTTTATAAAAATTTTCTATAAGTGATATTGTTGTATCACTTATTTTTTGCGCTTCATCGCCACTACCCATGCCATCACATACGGCAAGCAAAATTTTGTTGCCCGGCAACCTTATATAAGAATAACTATCGCCACTTTTACTGTTGCCAAACTTGTTTGCACCACTACTGCCAAAAATGCATTCTAGCCTTGGTGCTTCGCAAAAATTTGCGATTTGATAACCCGGCACCCCTGCTGGCTCAGCTGAAGCCAATGCCATTTTTCTTCCAAAGATTTTTGATAAACAATTATATAAATTGATATTTTGTAAGTCGTTATTTTTTATTGTTAATGTGCAAGCCATTGTTTTACTATCTTTTTCATATACATATGCTTCGGCGAGTTCTATATTTACAAAATTTAACTCTTCAATAAGTTTTTTTTCAAATTCTTCATCAAAAGTTACAAGTTCTTTTGTTTGGTCGGCAAGTTTTTGAAGTAATTTAGATACTCCACTAAATTCTTCTGCAATAAGTGCTTTGCTAGTATCTATACTAGATACACAGTATGTATATTGTTTGTAACTTGCAAGTAAACTATTTAAAGTACTTAATATAATATTTGTTTTATTACACCTACTACTTAAAAATGGTGGTATGTCTAAAAGCGTAACTTTGCCCCTATCAAGCCCAGCAGAAATAATATTGTTTATTGTTTCATTAGTTTCTCTTTCCAGCACTCTATGACACCTATGCTTTTCTGGACAATCAAAACAAACTTTGCTAATTAACTCTTCTTTTAACATTTGCTTTGCTTCTGGTGCTGGTAAAAGCCCACGAATTGTACTTTTAAAAGACCTATCCATTTCGTCAAAAACTTCACTCAAATTGTACATTTTTTTGCAAAGATTGTCGCGGCTTCTGTTAACCATACCACGCAGTGCCATAGTACTGTTTTTTTCTCCTAATATAGTTTTTACAAAAAGCAAAGTGTTATTGTTGATTACCAAAAATAATAATTCACCCAAAATTGTGCAAATTAAAACTTTATATGAATAATCTGTATATGCATTAAAATACAAGCCCAAAACAACATCACAAATAATTATTGCCATAATGCTAAAATATTTGTTTGTGGATTTAAACGCAATGCTAGATAAACTTATAGCACCATAAACCGCTATCATAGTTACACTGCCAGTTTGCAGCGCATGACCAAGCCCTAGGCATACTCCAACAATAATTGCTATGCTAGAAGAATTATAAACATAAGTACAAAGCAATATCAAAAATACAGAAATTATATTAATAATCAAAAAGCCATAAATATCTGCTGATGCAAGTCCAGCACCTAGTGCAGTTAAAAATGTACACAAACAAACACTTTGGTCTATCGTTAATTTTAATCCTACGCCTTTAACAAGTAAGGTTTTAAAAATGTTTATGCAAGCAAGCATAAAAATCTCACCAACAACAAGATAAATAAACGTTGGGACAATTTGATTAACAGATGTTAAATGATAATATAAATATACGCTTTGACTAATTGCGGCATAAAATACAAGCAAAAGAAGTGGTATTCTTTTTTTAAATCTTTTGTGCAGCAGTGTTCCTATTATTATTACAAAGACACAAAACAAACTTGTAAGCAAATTTTGTACGCTAAAATTTACCAAAACACTAGCAAGAGTAAACAAAGCCCCAACTATATAAATGTTTTGATCGCACCAGGCAAGTGCAATAAAAAAGCCAAATGCAAACGGAAAAACTTCTCCTCTAATGCCACCTATGTTAAATAAATAAAAACATGTAAAAAATAACAAATATTTTAAAAAATTAATTATCATTATGCTTTTTTTTGTGCCAAAAAACTCTTTCATAATTCACCTTTATAAAGATAAATAAGCAAATCATTGCCTATGTTAAAATTATAGAATATAAAAAAACATACACAAAGTGCAAAATTTTTATCTTTTTTAGATTATTTGCAATTTATTGTATAAAAAAAACAGATTATAGAATAAAAATAATTAAATTTATATAATACAAACTGACAAATTAATTATTAGAATATATTTGATTTTATAAACAATAATTTTAAAATAAACAACTTTATAAGAATATTAAT
>CAMOCI010000058.1 GCA_946610635.1 uncultured Clostridia bacterium
GCTAATTGAATATATGGCATAGTTATCATTAAAAAGAAAAATACTTAAATAAAAAACACATTAATTTAAGTTTTAAATGCTTCTTTAAGCATTTTTTTATATTCTTCATTTTTAATAATTTCACTTAAAAACTTACAAATTATTTTGCAAACTTTTTTGCATAATAAACTTTCTTTAATTTGATTAAGTCAATATCTTCAATATAATATTTCTTATCAAAATACCCAGTGCCATCATATCTATCATAAGGTAAGTATTGAGAATAAAATTCGTCTAGTCGTTCTGCAAGTGATTTGTTAGTTTTGTTTGCATTATATGTTTCAATTTCATATTTAACAAATTCTCACAAATCATCTTGTTGTAAATCATAACTTGTATCTAGGAAGTTCAAGTATAAACCTCTAACAAAATTTTCTTTTGGAAAGTCAGTCATTTATACCATTCAGCATTGTTTTTTATAAAACCTGCTATTTCTTTCATAGCATTGATTTTATAATGCAAGTCATAAATCTCACTTAAGTTTTTTATAAATATATATTAAAAAAATGCCGAAATTACGGCATTTTTTGTGGAGCTAGTGACTGGGCTCGAACCAGCGACCTGTGCGTTACGAGTGCACTGCACTACCAACTGTGCTACACTAGCATTTTAAAAATAGATGTATAATTTTTTTGGATATTTTAAGTTTACGAGTGCGTTGCTTTCCGGCGAAACATAAAGTTTCTTACGCTTTGGCTACAAACTTGCCACTGGCAACTTTGTTTAACGCGTCGCGCCAACTGAGCCACACCAGCAAATGGTTATGTAGGTGTGAAATGCACCTATTTTTTGATGAATTTTGAGAACAAAATTATTTGCAAATTTGTTATATATCAACTGGGTTGGAGTGGGATAAAGTAAATTTTATCAAGAAATAAAACAGTTAATTTTTGCTGAAATGTAATTTTTGTTTTACCCAAAATAATGATTAAAAAAAAGGTTAATACCTTTTTGGTAGGCGATATAGGGTTCGAATCTATGACCTTTTCCACGTCAAAGAGACGTTCTGCTAACTGAGCTAACCGCCCTCACATTGATATTATATATCATTTTTATATTTTTTGCAATAAATTACAAAGATTTTTTTATATTGGTGAAATTGTTTTGAAAATATTTTTTGTGCATTGCTTTTGAGTGATAGTTTTTGGGGTGGTTTTTAGTCAATAATATGATTTTGTTTTATTATTCAATGTTGAGAGTTATTTCTTGATTTTGTGATGAAAAAGATAAATCAAATTTTGCTTTATATTATGTTTTTATAAAAAATTTTAAAAAAACAATTGATTTTTCATAAAAAAGCACTAAAAAAGTGCGATTTCTTGTTGTAATCACACTTTTTTTGTTTTATAACTTCAAATCATCTTCATTTAAAATTTGTTTGTTTTCATTGTCATTGTAGCTATTTTTTATAAAATTTAGGTGGTCTTGACTAACAATTTCTTTGCCATTTTTTTCAACCTTTTCAACAAAAGTTTTCAATGTTTCATCTGTCAAATATTTGCCAAATTGTGATGAATCAAAATCATGGGCAACTATTGTGTTAAAAATTTCTTTCAGTTTTTCAGTGTTTTCTGGTTGAACTTCTTCAATTTCTTTTGCAACTTTTTTTGCCATCAAACTTCTGTGAAGATTTGAACTTTCATAGGTTTCTTTGATTTTTGCCTTGATTTTTGCTGACACCTTGTTTTGTTTGCGCTTTGCATTTTGTTCATTGTTATGGTTTTTGCTTCTTTCTAAATAGTAGTCAATCATGTCTTGGCTTAAAATATTGTTGTTGTTATTGATAACTTTTGCAACAAATTGTTCAATGTATTTTTGCTTTATTGCTTTGCCAAATGTGTTGTTTTCTAAATCATATTTTGTGATTGTGTTATTTATCTTTTTGAGATTTTCTGTGTCAGTTACATCAACTTTTGAAATTGCATTTTCAATTTTTTTAACTCTAACATTTCTTGCAATTGCTTCTGCGTGATAAACAGGGCTTAGGTATGCAAGTGCATCAAGTATCTTTTCTGTGATGTGGCCCTTTTTGTATTGTGAATTTTGTTCTTCGCCATAAACATATCTATCATCGCCATATAAATTCATCATAAAATGTTTCTCCTATTTATCAATTTAGTATAATGCTTTATTTTTTTTAATTTACATTTCTATTCTATCACTATGTAATGTTATTGTCAATATCAAATTTTAAAAATATAATTTTTTTAGTAAATATTCAAAATCCAATTGAATTTTCTAGAAATATATGATATTATATACATGGCGCCGAAAAAATTCGGTCCTTGCCTTGTAAAAACAAGGCCAATAGTCCACAAGGAGGTAAAGTTATGAATAAGTATGAATTACTCTTAATTTTATCAGCTAGTAGTGAAGAAGGCGACAAAGACGCTTTAATTGAAAAAGTTACAAAACTTTTAGAAGCAAAGGGTGCTACTATTACTAGTGTTGATAAATGGGGAAATAAAAGACTTGCATATCCAATCAACTTTAAACATGATGGCTATTATGTTTTGGTTAATTTGGAAGCTGAAGCAAAAGTTCCTGCAGAAGTTCAAAAACAACTTAACATCACTCAAGATGTTTATAGAGCAATGTTTGTTAGAAAATAATAGGAGATTTTATGAACAAAGTTATTTTAATAGGTAATTTAACAAAGGATCCAGAATTAACAACCACAACAAGTGGAATTTCAGTTTGCAGATTTAGTTTGGCTGTTTCAAGAAGATTTACAAACAGTGAAGGTGAAAGAGAAACTGATTTTATTAATGTTGTTGTTTGGAGAAATTTGGCTGATAATTGCCACAAATTTTTAAGAAAAGGTAGCAAAGCTGCTGTTGTTGGAAATATCCAAACAAGATCTTATGATGCTCAAGATGGATCAAAAAGATATGTAACAGAAGTTGTTGCAGAAGAAGTTGAATTTGTAGGTGCAAGAGCAAATGATGGTGAAGGTGCACCAAGTGATGAAGGTAATGTTGACAGGGAAGGTGGCACAACAAAACTTACACCAATTCAAGATGATCAACTTCCATTTTAATAAAGGAGAATAGAAAATGGCAGAAAATAAAGAAAAAAAAGCGCCAGAAGTTGTAGAAGAAAAAACAAAAAGAGTTTACAAAAGCAGTAAGAAAAAAGTTTGTGCTTTTTGTGCAGATAAAACAGAATTTATTGACTACAAAGATGTTGCAAGACTTAAAAGATATGTAACAGAAAAAGGTAAAATTTTGCCACGTAGACAAACAGGTTGCTGTGCAGCTCATCAAAGAGAATTAACAAAAGCAATCAAACGTGCAAGAACAATAGCTCTTCTCGCTCCAAAGGCAGAATAATTTAAATCAAAATAGATAGCATCGCTATCTATTTTTTATATCAATTTATATTATTAAAATCTTGTTTTAAGTATTCTATTATGTTATTTAACTGTACATAATTGTATAAAATTAATAAAATCAATATTGACATTTTAAATATTTTTATGGTAATATTACATTAGGTGATTGTATGGAAAAAAAATTAACCGAAAAAGAACTAAAACAGAGAGAAAAAGATGTTAAAAAAGCAATAGAACTTAGTGAAAATATTGTTAACGATTTTAACATTTATCTTGGCGTTTATAGGGCAGAGAATAAAGCACAAGTAAGTTTATTAACCAATCAAGAGTATGAGGATATGCTGTTTGACCCAAGTTGTGATAATGTACACATAAGTAATTTTGTAAACAAATTTAAGATAACTCATATATTAGATACATCAACTTTGGTTATCGATAAAAGTAATTTTGCTTTGGCTTTTAATCCTATTGTTTGGGCAGTATTAAAATTAGAACAAAAAATTGCTGTTTGTAGAATTGCAAGCATGGCAATTAACAACAAAGATGTTACTCAATTTCACAATTCTGATTCCAATGGTTTTGTTTGGGTTGGCGATGACTATGGTGGGGCTTTTAATATTGGTGCATTTTTTAGAGATGATGTTGATTCATTGAAAATTTTTGCGGATATATGTGATTTAAAAAATATAATAAATTATTCTTATTATTTTAATAAACACTACAATAAAGAAGAAAATTATTATTCAATAAAAAATTTTGAAAGTTTTGAAGAATTACAATACGTTTCTCCATTAGAATTAAATAAGGAACTTAAAGAATCAAGTAGTGAAGCGCAGGCATTTTTTTGGGATGAATTATATAGAAGAAATTCTCGCAGTGCATTATTAAAATCGTTGGATATGTTAAGCGAAGCATCTTTACCTATTCAAGATATATCACAAGATATGTATAAGTACATAAAAGCTGCGACAAAAGACATTGTTAATACAAATATTTTTGTAGCAAAAGAACTTGGTTCTAATATTTATGAAAGAGATAAAAAATATTTAAAAATAAAAGTAGATATTTTTAATAATCTAATTTTAAAAGATTATAATGAAAAAGTTGTAGAGCATAATCAACTTGTTGAAGAGTATAAGAATACCGAAAATCAAGATAAAAAGAGTGAAATCTTTGATAAAATTTCTAATATAAAAGCTGAATTACAAGCAATTAAAAGTAATACTATGACTTATGAAGAAGCATTAGAAAAATTTAACGAATACTTTAAAAAAGAAAAAAGAACCTATTATAGAAATGATGATAAAGAATTATGTTAAAAAACTTTAAATATATTAAATAAACTTTATAATATTATTACATAAAAAAACAGAATAGCTTAACTGCGATTCTGTTTTTATTTGCTTTTAATATCAAATATATTGCTAATTTTGTTTTGTGAAGTTACATCAATAAAAATATGTTTACCTTCTATAATACCTTTTTGGGCTAAAAAAGATTTTATGCTATTATAGGCAAGGCTAGGTGAGTTGTTTTCTTCACTTAAATGCCCAAGTAGTATCTGGCTAGTGCCACCAACAAGTTGAGCGATAACTTCTGCACATGCAATGTTTGATAAATGCCCTTTATTTGATAAAATTCTTTTTTTAAGCAAAACTGGATATTTAGGGTTATTTAGAAGTAGATTTTCATCATGATTGGCTTCTAAAAGAACCAAATTACTATCTTTTAACTTTTCAACAACTGTTTGTGGGCAATA
>CAMOCI010000059.1 GCA_946610635.1 uncultured Clostridia bacterium
ATAATACCATCATCTGCTGCAACAACAAGTATTGCAATATCAGTAATTTGCGCTCCACGCTCACGCATTGCAGTAAATGCAGCGTGTCCCGGAGTATCAATAAATGTAATAATTCTATCATGAACTTTTGTAGTAGATGCACCGATGCTTTGAGTAATACCACCTGCTTCGCCACTAACAACATTAGTCTTTCTTACAGCATCCAAAAGTGATGTTTTACCGTGGTCAACGTGTCCCATAACAGTAACAATTGGTGGTCTTTTTACAAGGACACTTGGGTCATCATCAATAGCAGCTTCAAGTTTTGTTTGAAATTTTTCTTCAGCAGATGCCTCAATTTTCTTTTCTAATTTAATACCAAATTCGTTACTTACAAGTTCAGCAGTTTCAAAATCTATTGTAGAATTTATTGTTGCCATTATGCCAAGCAAGAATAATTTTTTAACAATTTCTGTAACTGCAACACCAATTTGTTCGCTTAACATTTTAACCGTCAAATTTTCTGTTGTTATTACAGCACTATCAATTTTTGCTGCAACTTGAGTTTGAACAACATTTTCTTTCTTTTTTGCCTTATATCTTCTACCAAGTCTTTCACTGTCATCATCTTCCATACCTTCGCCAGTCCAGCGCATTTGAGCTTTTTTGCTCATTTGTTTTCTTTCTTGGTTATCATTTTTTGTCTTCTTTTTATTACCAAAAGTTCTATCGTTATTTTTGAGAGCATTTAAGTCAATATCAAGTTCTGCAACAGGTTTGTTTGGTCTCGTACCAAATGGTCTAGCACCAACTGGTTTTGACCCAAAAGGTCTATCTTTTGGTGCAAAAGATTTTTTACCACCAAAACTAGCACTACCTTGTCTTTGAGTACTATCTCTTTTAAAATCTTCTTTGCCTGCAAACTTTCTTGCATTATTTCTTCCAAAGTTACTTGCATCTAACTTTTTAGGGTCACGTGTTTCAAATGTTTTAGGTGGCAAAACAAAAGACGATTTTTTTGTTTCATCTTTTACAATTTCTGGTATAGTCATATCCACAGGTTCACCTGAAATTCGTGACAATTTTTGTTTTACATTTCTACAAATATTATTGATTGTTTCTCTTGCCTTTTGAATTTCTTCGTGGGCAATCAATTCTTTTTTCGCAAAAAAGACATCTGCAAGTTTCTTTAAATTATCTGTTGCACTTTGTTTGTTATTTTGAACTTCTGCTTTTTCTTTTATCAAATCAATTTCTCCTAATAATCTATTTTATTCCTTTTAGTGTTTCATAAAAATTATCATTTGCACTAGCGCCTAAAAATCTTTGTAAGGCATTACTCTTTTTAAGCAAATCGATGCATTTTTCATCTTTGCAAACATATATTGATCTGCCATCATGATATTTTTCATTATCTAAAATTGGTGTATCTTTTATTTTTACTATGCGTATTAATTTGCATTTTTCATCTCTTTTTCTACAACTTACACACATTCTTTGTGGTACATGCATAATACACCCACCTTATTCATCATCGCTAAACATGTCGTCAAGATTTGTCATTTCTTCTTCACTATTTGTTTTAACAACTTCTTTACTATACATATCACTTTGATATACAGTATGACTTTTAACATCAATTTTAATATGAGTAAGTCTTGCTGCAAGTCTTACATTTTGACCACTTTTACCAATTGCAAGTGATAACTTATCATCAGGCACAACAGCAAGAGTTTGACCTTCTGCAATTTTTTGTACGCTTTCTACTGGCGCTGGGCTTAAAGCACGCTCTACAAATGTTAAAATATCATCACTATATTCTATGATATCAATCTTTTCGCCATTTAATTCTTCAATAATACTATTAATTCTTGCACCTCTATCACCAACGCATGCACCTATTGGATCAATGTTTGGGTTTGGTGAAGAAACAGCAATTTTTGTTCTGTAACCAGCTTCTCTTGAAATTGAATTAATAACAACTTCGCCATTAGCTATTTCTGGAATTTCAAGTTCAAAGAGTTTTTTAATAAAACCAGTATTTGCTCTTGATACTTGAAGCATTGGTCCTTTAACACCTTCTTTAATCTTTTTTACATAAACTTTTAATCTTTGATTAACGTGATATTTTTCACCAGGAATTTGGTCATGAATCCCCATAACTGCTTCTATTTGATTAGTTCCAAGTTCTACAAAAACATTTTCCCCATCAATTCGATTAACAACTGTTGTAACAAGTTCGTCCTCTTTTTCACTAATTTCACTAATTGTTTGTTCTCTTTCAACTTCTCTCAATTTTTGCATAACAACTTGTTTTGCTGTTTGAACTGCTATTCTACCAAAATCTTTTGGATTTTCTTCTTGTTGAACCAAATCACCAACTTTATAACTTTTCTTAATTTTTTTGGCTTCTTCTAACAAAATCTGTTTATCTGGGTCTGTCATCTCTTCTTCTGTTTCCACAATAGTTTTGTAAGAATAAACTTCTATCTTACATTTCTCCGGATTAAGTTTTACAACTGCACTTTTTGCTTCGCCATAATTTCTTTTATATGCAGAAGTAAGCGCAGTTTCTAATGCTTCAATAAATACTTCCTTTTTAACCTTTCTTAAACTTTCTAAATCTTCTAATGCTTGAAAAAAATCTTTACTAATCATTCCTTTATCTCCTTAAAATTCTATTACAGGGCTTGCAAGTGCAATTTCCTCAAATTTGAATATTTTTGTTTGCTTATCTTTTAATTCTATTGTTATATCTTCATTGGTGCTAGCAACTAAAACACCTGTGTATAACTTACTGCCGTCTTTTGATGCATAAAGCTTAACATCAATTTTATTGCCTATGTTTCGTTCTGCATCTCTCTTGTTTTTTATTGGTCTATCTAAACCAAGTGAAGAAACATTTAACGAATATTGAGCATCGTTTGTTGGGTTTAAAATATCGAGTGGTTCGTCAATTGCTTTTGAAACTTTTTCACAATCTTCTAAAGTTATCCCATCCTTTGAATAGATAAATAATGTAAGTTCCATACCACTTTTACCTTTGGCATACTTTACTTCTACAAGTTCATAGCCAAGCCTTTCTACTATTGGTGAACACAACTCTTCCACCAACTCGCTAACACTTTTTTTTGCCATATAACTCCTATTCAATAATTAAGAGCAGTTTTTCAACCGCTCTCATTATCGTAATACATCATGTATTATAACACTTTAAATAAAATATTGCAACAAAATTTTGAATATTTTTTTTTATGTAAAAAAATAAAATATTTGCTATATTCTGCGCCAATAAAAAGTCATTAATTCAATAATATTTTTCAACAAGTTTTATAAATAATTTTGCTGTTGCAAGCGCATCATTAATTGCTCTGTGAGCATCTATTAATGGCACATTTTCTGCCTGACAAACTGTTGATAGTTTATAGTTTTTAAGTCCTAAAATATTCTTCTTTGCAATGTTAAATACATCATCTCTTTTGTTATCAAAGTTATATGATAATCTTTTACTTTCTTTTGCTATAAATAAATCATCAAAATTTATGTTATTATAACCAACAATTATAGAGCCTTCACAAAACTTATAAAAATCTGGTAAAACCATATCTATTGTTGGTGAGTTTTCAACCAATTTATTAGTTATTCTATTTACTTTTGAGGCTTCTTCTGGTATTTCACACTCTGGATTAACAAAAGTACTAAATTTCTCTACAATTTTTCCCTTAACTATCTTAAAGGCACCTATATCTATGATATAGTTTAGTTCTGGCTTGATGCCTGTTGTTTCCAAATCATAAACAATAAAAGTATTATTTAAAAGATAATCTTTTTTTGTTACTTCATCTTGTAAAAAGAAATTAATTTGCTCAGTAAATTCATAAGGTTCTGGCTTTACATATCTATAATTTGAAGGTGCTGATCTGTACACTTTTTGTGGTGGCACAAATGTGCATTTTGCTATACTTGACACTCTAATACTGCTATTACCATTAAAATTATTAAATTTGCCTTGTACTACAACAATCGAGTCTAAATTAGGCATAATTGGCTCTGCCATATCTTTTGTAAAAAACAAAATGCATTTTGTGGTTTCGCCATCGTATTCCAATTCAAATGATAAATATTTTCTTGGCGAAAGTTGTCTTTTACCTTCTTCGGCTTCCTTTGGCTTTGTTTCTCTTATATCAACGCTTTTTAGCACACCAACAACCGAGATAATTTCGTTTTCAGGTTCATCGATTAAACTGCCTGCAAGATATGCATTACTACTATCAAAATCACCAAAAACTCTCTCTATGTTTGATAATTCAACTTTTTTATTCTTATTCATTACTTCATCAATCATTGTATCTTCAAGAATTTGAGATTTTCTATCATCTAATAAATTTAATGAAGTTGTTGAACTTTCTTCAAACTCAATCTCTACATTTTGATTAGTTTTGCTAGATATTTCATTTTTAATGTCTTTGATAATATCATTGACTTCTGGGTTATTTAAAATACTAAATTTAATAGGTACTATAATTTTGGTTATTTCATCATTAAAATTAAAAACAATGTTACTAAGTTCTGTATTACTAAGCGAAAAGTAATTATTTAGCACTATTTTACATACATCTTTGAATTCTTCCATAGTTAGTGAACAGTTTTTAAAAATTATTTCAATTTTGTTTATATAAGAGCATAAATATTTTTTGCATAGTTCTTTTAATTCTTCTACATTTTCCTGACTTTTTAAAGATTTATCATCAATATCAAATTTTATTTGCATAGTACTTGTGTTTTGGCTTAAAACTGCGCCAAAAAACAACAAATTTTGATATTTGTTGTTTGTTTGAGTATTTATATATTTTACAATTTTATCCATAAGTACTCCACAATATAAAGATATTATACTAAACTAAAAAGTTAATTGAAATCTTGAAATATTATTTTAAAAATGCTATCGCACAAATAAAATATGGTAAAAATCTGCAATTACAACCAAACCCATAAGTATCCAAAAACCAATGTTATGAATAGCATTTTCTACCTTTGGATTTATTGGTTTTCCTCTAATCCACTCTATTGTCGTAAATATCATTTTGCTACCATCTAATGCTGGTATAGGCAATAAATTAAATATACCT
>CAMOCI010000060.1 GCA_946610635.1 uncultured Clostridia bacterium
CCAACAGAAATGGATGACATAAAACACAAACTAATTCAAATTGAAATTGAACAAGCAGCACTCAAAAAAGAAACAGACAAATTAAGCAAAGAACATTTGGAAGCATTAAACAAAGAGCATTCCGAGCTTAAGGAAAAATTTGACACACTTTCTGCAAAATGGCAAAAAGAAAAAGACAATATTGAAAAAATAAATTCAATCAAGGCACAAATAGAAAAAACAAATGCAGATATGGAAATTGCACAAAGAGAATATAATTTGTCAAAAGCTGCAGAACTCAAGTATAACACTTTGCCAAATCTTCAAAAAGAGTTAGAAAAACTTGAAAAAGAAGAAACAACAAACAACTTACTAAAAAGCAAAGTAACAGAAGAAGAAATTAGTTTGATTGTTAGCCGTTGGACTCAAATCCCACTAACAAAACTGCTTCAAAGTGATAAAGAAAAATTGCTCAATATGCCAAACGAATTGCATAAATTTGTTATTGGTCAAGATGATGCAGTCAAAAAGGTTAGTGATGCAATAATCAGGTCAAGAGCAGGAATAAATGACCCAAACAGACCAATTGGCTCCTTTATGTTTTTGGGACCAACAGGTGTTGGAAAAACCGAGCTATGCAAAACACTTTGCAAGGCGTTATTTGATACAGAAAAAAATATGATTAGAATTGATATGAGTGAATATATGGAAAAATTCTCTGTATCAAGACTTATTGGTGCACCTCCTGGATATGTTGGTTATGAAGAAGGTGGACAACTTACAGAACAAGTAAAAAGAAAACCATATAGCGTTATTTTGTTTGATGAAATAGAAAAAGCGCACAAAGATGTGTTCAATGTGCTTTTACAAATCCTTGATGATGGAAGGGTAACAGATGGTCAAGGCAGGACAGTTGATTTTAAGAACACAATAATAATTATGACTTCAAACCTTGGCAGTGATGAGATTATGCAAGGAATAAAAGATGATGGAACAATAAGTCAAGAAGCGCAAGATGTTGTTTCTATGCTTCTAAAACAAAATTTCAGACCAGAGTTTTTGAATAGGTTAGACGAGATAATTTTGTTCAAACCACTCACAAAAATAGAAATATCTAGCATTGTTGATTTGCTTTTGGAAACTCTTAAACAAAGATTAGAGCAAAAACAAATTGGATTAAGTGTAACAGATAAAGCAAAAATATTTATTATTGACAATGGTTATGATGTAAATTATGGTGCAAGACCACTCAAAAGATTTATTCAAAACAATGTTGAAACACTTGTTGCAAAATATATTCTTGCCAACGATATTTCGCCAAACACAACATTAACACTTGATGTTAAAGATAACGAACTTGTTATTTGCTAAAAAGGATTTTTTAAAAGGGCTTTGAAAAAAGTCCTTTTTTTGTAATAAATATTTGCAAAAATAATTATTTGAGTATATAATCTATGCTACAAGGAGTTTAGAAATGTTAGACATAAATTTAATAATAGAAAAACCACAATATGTTCATGATGCTTTGCTTAAAAAGGGCTTTGATGTTGATTTTTCTGATTTAATCAAAATGCAAGCAAAAAGAAAAGAATTAATTGTTAAAGCCGATGAACTTAAAACAGAAAAGAACAAACTTTCTGCATCTGTTCCTGTTGTAAAAAAACAAGGTGGAAACATTGAAGAAATTTTTGCAAAGGTTAAAGAACTTAACAAAGAGATAGAAGTTTTTGATGCTGAGCTTAAACAAGTTGAAGATGATATCTTTAATTTTATGGCACCACTTCCAAATATGCCAGATGATGACTTGCTTCCTGGCGAAAAAGAAAACAACAAGGTTATAAAGGAATTTGGCAAAAAACCAGAATTTGCTTTTAAGGCAAAAGACCATGTTGAACTTTGTGAAAGTTTGGGACTTATTGATTACGATAGAGCTGCCAAAGTCAGTGGCCGTGGAACTTGGTTCTACACTGGTCTTGGTGCAAGACTTGAATGGGCTCTTCTTAACTACTTTATTGATACACATATTGCTGATGGCTACACTTTTATTTTGCCACCACACATTTTGAATGAAGAAAGTGGATTTACAGCAGGTCAATTCCCAAAATTCAAACAAGATGTTTTCTGGCTCGAAGGTGTTGAACCAAAGAAGTTTATTCTTCCAACAGCAGAAACAGCACTTGTAAACTATCATAGAAATGAAATACTCAAAGAAGAAAACTTGCCAGAAAAATTATTCGCTTACACACCATGCTACAGATGTGAAGCTGGTTCATATAGAACAGAAGAGCGTGGTATGATTAGAGGCTATCAATTTGACAAAGTTGAAATGTTCCAATATGCAACCGAGAAAAACAGCAAGGAAAGCTTTGAAGAGTTAGTTAACAAGGCATGCAAACTTGTTGAAGGTCTTGGTCTTCACTTTAGATTAAGCAAACTTGCTGCAGGAGATTGCTCTCATAGTATGGCAAGAACATATGATGTTGAAGTTTGGATTCCAAGCATGGGAATATACAAAGAAGTATCTTCTGCATCAAATGCAAATGATTATCAAGCACGCAGAGGAAATATTCGTTACAAAGATGCCGAAACAGGCAAAATTAAATATTGTCACACACTCAATGCTTCTGGTCTTGCAACTTCAAGAGTTGTTCCAGCAATTGTTGAGCAATATCAAAATGAAGATGGAAGTGTTACAATTCCAGAAGTGTTAAGAAAATACATGGGCGGCATTGAAAAACTCTATCCAGTTAAAAAATAATCGAAATTGACAAAAGGTCTATCTTATGATAGACTTTTTTTGTATATAATAAAAGAAGCTTTATTTTTATATTTAACACAGAAGAAAAAGCAGGAGAGTTGCCATGGATTTGTTTGAAACTTTCGTTGTTAATAATGTTAATTTTGTATTTGCAATATTTGGTTTGTTGTTTGCATTAATTTTTTTAAAAAAGATTTCAAAGCAATCAGCCGTATTATTTTATGTTATTATAGTTTTGTGTATTATTCTTTCTTTTTCAACACAGTTCGAAGAGTATTTGGGAAATATGGGGAATACCGAACAATACAAAAGTTATGGCGGCGACATAATGAGAATGACTTTGTCAATACTAAATTATATATTAAGACCTGCTGTTTTGTTGCTATTTATCAAAATTACAACAAAAACAAAAATTATGCCTGTGTTTTGGGGGCTTGTTGGTTTAACAGTTCCAATTTACACAACTGCATATTATTCAAAAATAACATTCTATATTAGTGGAAATAGCTTCCAAGGTGGCTCAGTTTGGATACTAAGATTTTATTCACCATTGCTTTGTTTTGTTTTGATTGGTATATATTTGCTTTTTGCAATTCTTGATTTCATAAAGAATCGTTCAAGCAGGTTAATATTTAATGTAATAACAGGAGCTTTTGCTGTTATTGTTGCATTTCTTGAAATGCGTTTTGGTGGCAACATTTTAACATTAACAATTATGATTGCATTAATCTTGCATTTTATTGTTGTTTATGACGATATGGTTGATGAGCAACAAAAAGAACTAATAAGAATAAATAATACTGATGTTTTAACAAATCTTGGAAATGAAAGAGCATACTATACATATTTGGAAGAAATTGATGCTAGAAAAAAGAAGGAAAGAAAAAAATATGCTATTGCATTAATGGACCTTAATGGACTTAAGGTTACTGATGATATATTAGGTCACAGATTTGGTTGTCATTTGATTGTTGAATTTGGACATCAACTTTCAGAGTTTTTCAAAACAAGTAAGTTGTTCCATATTGGTGGAGATGAGTTTGTTGCAATTTTGGAAGGCGAAGACTTTAAGAATAGAAACAAATTACTAGAAAAGTTTATTGAAGAATTTAGTTGTAAAGAAATTGAATTTGAAGACAAAAAACTTATTCTATCTGTTGCAATAGGTATGCAAGAAAGCGAAAAAGACCAAAAGTATAACGATGTGTTTCAACTGGCTGACAAGAATATGTATGCTAACAAAAAAATAGTTAAGAAAAAATATGATATAAAAAGCAGAATAGAAGAAGAATAACAAAAAATATTTGTTGTAAAATCAAAAAAAGATATGTTATACTCTTCCTTGCATGGAAGAGTGTCAGAGTGGTCGAATGTGCTGGTCTCGAAAACCGGTATGCTGTAACAGGCATCATGGGTTCAAATCCCATCTCTTCCGCCAAGAGGGATTGCATTCGAACACAAAAAAAATGCAATCCCTTTTTATTACTTTTGTTTTTAAAAAGTGTCTGGTTTTTTGTTCCAACCAAACATAATATTTACAACACAAACACCAATATTCTGCCAAGGTACTAGAATAATGATTTTTTATTAAATATCACAATTTAAAATGTACATTATATATTAAAATTTTTCAAAATATATACTTTTATTATTTTGTTGCCAAATAAAACTCCATCAAGGCTGATGGAGTTTTATTTAATTAATATTATTTGCTTTAAACACTAATAATGCTTTTATAACAGGTAAGCCATAATTTGTATCAGTTAAAATAATATCATTATTTACTTTTGGAACAAATGCCAAGTTAAAAGCAAAATTAACAAAAAAATTTTTACAATCTTTATCAATACACAAAGATTTAAAACTAATTTGATTTTTATATTTTGCTATTAGTTTAATTTTACAAGTATCTCTGCAAAAACATATTTTTGAATTGTTAGATTTAATAATCGTTTTTAGTAATTCGCAACCATTATCAGATAAAACTATTAATTGATATGGCTTTTTACTGCAAAATATATTTAAAACTATTGTTTTGTTAAACATTGTTAATCCTTTGCTGCTTCATCTTTAAAATTTAAAACAGCGTTATACACAGGTAAATTTGTATAATTTGCATCTGTTAAAGTAAAATTTTGTAGTACAGATTTAACTGTATTTAAAATATACTCTGTTTGAGTTTGAGCACCCATACCTACTGTAAAAACATTTTGATAAATATTGTGATTTTCATCACTTGTTAATTGCTTAAAATATAAAGTATAAGCAGATTGTGCCGAGCCAAAAGGTACATTGTTAAATATTGCAATGCCGTTTGA
>CAMOCI010000061.1 GCA_946610635.1 uncultured Clostridia bacterium
GTTTCTACAATGATAGATAATTACAACAAAAATGTTGAAACACCTTACAAAATTATTTATACGGATAGTTCTGAATTTTTGACAAATACACTAGGAACGATGATTAATATAATAAGCATTGTATTGGTTGCTTTTGCTGGTATATCACTTGTTGTTTCTAGCATAATGATTGGTATAATAACATATGTTAGTGTAATAGAAAGAACAAAAGAAATTGGTATTCTTCGTAGTTTGGGTGCAAGAAAGCATGATATATCAAGAATATTTAATGCCGAAACTATAATTATAGGCTTTTTGGCAGGTATGATTGGTATTTTGGTAACTTACTTACTATGTCCAATAATAAGTGGAATTGTAGGTAGTTTGGCTGGCGTAAATGGTATAGCAACTTTCAGTCCAATTCATGCTTTAACACTTATTGCAATAAGTATGTTATTAACACTTATAAGCGGTAGTATCCCTAGTAGGATTGCCAGCAAAAAAGACCCAGTTGAGTGTTTAAGAAGTGAATAGATCTTTAAATTTAATCATTTTTAATAAATAAAAAAGCCCAACCGGGCTTTATTTATTTATACGAGTTATTATAATTATTGGATACATAAACCATGTTTTAATATCTTAACGTCTTAACAAATTCTTTATCTTCTTTGCTTACTCTAAAACTATCACAAATTTTTGATATACTTTTGTTTTTAACTTCTTTGTTTATTTTTTTGCTTTTTAATAGTTTTATAGTTTTTTCTTTACACTTTATAAAAGACACAGAAACAAACCATGCAATAGCCATATCAATATAATAATTTTTGTTTTGTAAAACTATTAAGCGATTAAATAAATCATCAATATAATTTTCATCAATATAGTATGATAGTAGGCAAACAATAGCAAATCTAACAGTAAAATCACTGTCACTATCCAAATATTTTAAAATAACTGATAAAAATTCATTTTTAAATTTTTTTATAATTTTTAACGAACTCACAAAAGTATCACAAATTGCCCAGTTATCAATATAAGGTAAAATAAAGTTAAGTCTATTTTTTAAGTTTTCAATGTCTTTTGTTGTGTAACCAATATAATAACAAGCAACACTTATTGATTCAAAATTGTTAAGCGTAATGTTATCTAAAAAATCATCATATTTTGCAAAGTTTTTTGCAATTTTCCTAAGTTTTGGCACTGTAACACCTTTAATTTTTGTGTTAGGCACAAGTGAACTATGAAAACTTGCATATTTTTCATCAATATTTTCTAATATTATTTTGTTTAATTCTTTGTCATATTTCATAAGATTAGTTTAATATATTTTTTACTTTTTTGCAAAAAAATATAGTTACAAAGTAAAAAAATATTTTGGGTTGAATGTTTTGGCGGATGATGCAGGATTTGAACCTGCGGTACCTTTCAGCACACTTGTTTTCGAGACAAGCTCATTAGACCACTCTGACAATCATCCATATTTAAAGTATATCATTTTTGTCATAATCTATCAAGCAAAATGATTTTTGTTCATATCAAAAAATATTTTAAAATTAATTGCTAGTTTAAAAAAAATTTAGTATAATGTAAAAGTTTTGAATTAAACAAAGGGTAAAATTTTATGGATTTATTTGAAAAATGTAAAAATTATACAAGAACTGCGGAAGTTAAAGAAAAGGGAGTATATCCTTATTTTCATTATCTAGAGAGTGGTCAAGATATTGTTGTTAATATGGAAGGTCATAGAGTTATCATGATTGGCAGCAACAACTATTTGGGCTTAACTAGTAACGAAGAAGTTAAGGAAGCAGTCATCAAGGCAGTAGAGAAATATGGCTCTGGCTGTTCTGGTTCAAGGTTTTTAAACGGCACTCTTGATATGCATTTGGAGTTTGAAAAAGAGATGTCAGAGTTTTTGAATAAGGAAGCAGTTGTCTGCTTTCCTAGCGGTTTTCAAAGCAATTTGGGGATAATAAGTGCTATTGCGGGTAGAAATGATTACATTCTTTGCGATAAAGAAAATCACGCTAGTATATATGATGCATGTAGATTAAGTTACGCAAAAATGTTAAGATACGAGCATAGCGATATGGCTGACTTGGAAGAAAAATTAAAATCTATTCCAGAAGACAAAGGTATTTTGATTGTTACAGATGGTGTTTTCTCTATGAGTGGAGAAATATGTAAACTACCAGAACTTGTAGCACTTAAAAAGAAATATGGTGCAAGACTTATGATTGATGATGCACATGGATTTGGTGTTATTGGTGCTCATGGTAGAGGAACAGGTGAGCATTTTGGACTTGAAGATGAAGTTGATATTATTATGGGAACATTTAGTAAATCATTAGCTTCTCTTGGTGGTTATATTGCAACAACAAATCAAGTTGCAGAATACATACGTCATAATTCAAGACCTTTTATCTTTGCGGCAAGCAATCCACCAGCATGTGTTGCAGCTGCACTAGCATCTTTAAGAATATTAAAAAGAGAGCCGGAAAGGGTTAAAAATTTGCAAGATATTGCAGAATTTATGCGTAGCGAGTTAAAACGTAACGGCGTGCCTATCAAAGAAACAAAGGATAGAATTATTCCTATAATTCCTATTTTAACAGGCAAAGATTACAGAACATTGTATGCAGCAAAAGTTTTGTTTGATAAAGGCGTATATGTAAACCCATCAATCAGCCCAGCAGTACCAGTAGGCGAGAGCATACTTCGTACAAGTTACACAGCAACTCATACAAAAGAACTTATGACAGAAGCTGCAAACATTATTGGTGATGTTTTTAGAAATGAACTTAAAAAGTTTGACGAAGAAAACCCAGATTTACCATAAAAATATAAGCATGGCTAGCAGCCATGCTTTTTATTTACAATATTTGCAAACAAGTTTGCTTTTTGTTTGGCAAAAAGTGTTTTGTATGTTAAAATAATGATACGAGATAATAGTAGGAGGAGTTTTTATGACAAATAATTATCATTGTGGAGAACTTTTAAGCCCAGCACTTCAAGCAATGCTAGAAAAAAAGTTAGCAAAACTAGAAAAATATGAGTTAGGAGATGCAGTAGTAGATGTTTATATGAGCAAAGAAGGTAAAGATTTTGCTATGAAACTTGCACTTCAATCAGACAAACATAACCTTATTGCAAAATCAGTTAGTGCAGATATGTACAAAAATATTGATGAGTGTTTAGCAAAATTAGTTGCTCAAATAACAAAATAAATAAAATTATTTTTGATAACTTGCGATTGTTAAACGACTAATTTTATAGATAAAAATTTTTATTAAATATTATACTATAATATATGTAAACTTTTTGTTAAAAAGTAGTTGACAAAATGCCTTTTATGTTGTAAACTTGTAAAAGTCTAAAACATAGGCATTTTTTTGTTGAGATTAGCCCCTTAACAAATTACTGCTAAAAACAAGTTTTGCATTTTGCTGATTTATTATCTTATCAATAATTAATCAAATTTGTTGTATGTTAGATTATATAAGGAGAATACTATGAAAACAATTATGCCAAAAGTGGCTGAAGTTGAGAAAAAATGGTATTTGATTGATGCAGAAGGTTTAGTATTAGGTCGTCTTGCAAGTCAAATCGCCATGATATTAAGAGGTAAAAATAAACCAACCTACACACCAAATCAAGATTTAGGTGACTATGTTGTTGTTATAAACACAGACAAAATGGTTTTAACAGGTAAAAAATTAGAACAGAAACTTTACAGACATCATACAGGTTACGCTGGTAACTTAAAAGAAATGCAATATAAAGACCTTATGGCAAAAGATAGCCCAAAAGCACTTGAACTTGCTGTTAAAGGTATGATGCCAAAAAACAATCTTGGTAGAGAGATGCTTAAAAAATTGCATGCTTACAAAGATGCAAATTATAGAGAAGTTGCTCAAAAGCCAGAAAAACTTGTTTTGAAGGAGTTAGTATAATATGCCAAAGAAAGTAGTTAAAAAAGTAACAACACCTATCCATACTGGTAGAAGAAAAAGCAGTGTTGCACGTGTAAGAATTATAGAAAACGGAAAAGGCGCAATAACAATTAATGACAAAGCATTAGAAGAATATTTTGGCCTTGGCACACTTCAATTTATTGTTAAACAACCACTCACATTGTTAGGTTTGGAAGAAAAAGTTGACATTTTAGTAAATGTTCAAGGTGGTGGCTTAACAGGTCAAGCTGGTGCTATTCGTCATGCAATTGCAAGAGGCCTTGTAGAAGTAAATGCTCAATATAAAGATGAACTTAAAAAAGCTGGTTTCTTAACTCGTGATTCAAGAGCTAAGGAAAGAAAGAAATATGGTCTTAAAAAGGCTAGAAAAGCTCCACAATACAGCAAAAGATAATTTTGTTATATTGTTAGTAAAATCAAACATAAATGCAGACAGTTTTGCCTGCATTTTTTACATTATAAATATTATAAAGTTTTTTAAATTTTTATTTGTGTATAAAATATATTTAATATATAATATAGTTATGGAAAATAAAAAAATACTTAGGCAAAACTTATATTCACCAAATGATGCAAGCATTGCATTTATTTTGGCACTTTTGGTGCCACAAATAATATATGTAATTGTTATGGTAATACTTGGTAAAGAACTTGCAACTCAAACAATAGTTGTTGCACTTGTGCCACAAATTTCTTTTTTGCTTGTATTTTTATTTGTTAGTGAGCGCAAAAAGGTTAATTACAAACTTGCAAATCAATTTAATTTTATAATTAATATTTGGGCGTTGCTTGTTGTTATTGCTATAGGTGTTGTTGCGATTTTTGGATTTTCTCCACTAACAAACCTATTTGATTATATAACAAGTGCTTGGGGCTACAAAGGCTCAACATCTAACATTGACGTTAGTACATTTGCAAAGTTTTTTGGTACAATATTTTATGTTGCACTTTTGCCTGCTGTTTGCGAAGAACTTATTTTTAGGGGAGTTATAACAAATGGCTTGAAAAAGTATGGCATAGTAGCGGCTGTTGTTTTATCATCAATCTTTTTTGCACTTATGCATCAAAATTTGCAACAATTTATTTATCAAC
>CAMOCI010000062.1 GCA_946610635.1 uncultured Clostridia bacterium
TATAACTATGAAAATTGCTAGTAATAATTATACAGAATAATTATACATTTATAAATATATTTTAAAATATATATCTATTTTAAAATGTAAAATATTTTTAATATTTGTAAATTATTTAATTTATTATTCTGCAAATTATATTTTTGACACAAAAAATAGCACTACTACTCTAATGCTATTTTAATCATCATTATTTATCTTTTTTAAATATACTTAAAAACTTACTTACACCAAATACTATGCTATTTGCATTTGATACAGCAATATTTTTACCCACAGCCTTACCAAATACTGTTAATGCTGCAATAAGCGCACTCGCTGCTGCCCCAATTAATATTTTCTCTATATTACCTGATATAGCAATCATACCAACAATAGATGCGCCTATGGCGCCACAAATAATTCCGCAGGCGTCACCAATAATATCACAAAAAAAACTACTTGCCTTGTCTGCATTTTTTAAAATTGATATTGCTGTTTTTGCACCTTTAATCTTTTTTGATGCCATTGCAGTAAATGGCTCAATATCTGCACTAGTTATTGCAACTCCAATCATATCACAGCTAACAGCTAGTACTATAAACAAAAACAAAACAACCAGTGATAAAACCGCAAGTAGTACTGATGTGTTGCTTGATAGTAACAGTTCACTTAGTACAGAAAAACAAAACGAAAGCAATAATGTTATAAAGAATATTTTTAAACACCACTTCCATTTTATTCCACTCTTTTTTTGCTCTTGTTTTTTGTCTTTATTCTCTTCCATATTTATCTCAAAATTTAATTACAAAAAAAACTAAGTAAGATAATATTGTAAGTAAACCTTGCACCTTAGGTTCGGTAGGATTTCCCATTAAGCAACTTGCTGTCACCAAACAAGTAGTTTCCTTTTAATGCTTAAATATCACCGAATAGCCACTTAGAATACACTATAATCCCTACAATATCTCAAAAGAACAGTCTAGAAGTTTTCCTTAACAAGACAACATGCTCTTAGCTTATTTTGCAACTATATATTTCATGCACCAGTAAAAACATTCGTTTGGCCACAACAATATATTTTAAGATATGCAATCCGTACAAATCACTCAAAGCAAGCTACTCTGCACACAGCTTTTTGTTCACCGCATTGCAGGTTTAATCCTAATTAGTAACTTAATAATTAAATCACCTTTCAGGTCTCCACGATTTTTGGGCTGACATTATATGCCATTACAATGGACCCAAAAATCTTAACTCCCAGCATCAGCACCGGTTTGGGCAACCAGAGCAAACACCAGAAACTTCATCGATATGCTCTTCGGCGCCTTAAAATCGCCTTCCAAGCATGCAATCCTGACTAGAATACTGCATCTTACTAGTATAGTTATATTATATCACACTTTACAAAATAAATCAAGCAATCATTGTAAAGCACAATGTAATCACTAATCCATTAATTCTTCGTTATATTTATCTAATTCCTGCCTAATCTTATAAACTTTACCGGTTTGCATAGACAAATATTCGCTACAATTTTTAAATATAGTTTCAGCTTTTTCGTATAATTCGATACTATCTTTTAAAGTTAAACTTTCACTAGATAGTTTTTCAAGTATTTGGTTTAATTCTTTTATATTCTTTTCATAATCCATTATGTTAATTCTCCCTATTGATATTAGTTACAACAGCATCAACTTCGCCATCAGCAAAGTATATTTGTAAATTTTTACCTATTTGCAAATTTTTTGAACTTTCTATCTTTTTACCATCACTCTCAATTTTTGCATATCCCAGTTTTAAAATTGAAGTAGGATTGCAATTTTTTAATTTTTGATTTAGCATAACAATTTCAGCATCTTTTTTTGTCATAAAATTTTGTATAGTACTATTGATTTGATATAAAATTCCTAAAAACTCCGCTTTTTTTGTATCACATAAATTTTTAATAATACCATTAATATTATTCATTAACAATTTTAAAACATTTTTTCTGTCAGCTCTATCTTTTGTTAAAAGTTCTGCTGCCGCTGATGGTGTTGGTGCTCGCAAGTCTGCCACATAATCGCAAAGCGTATAATCAGTTTCATGACCAACTGCACTAATAACAAACTTATTGCAATTATAAACTGCTCTTGCAACAACTTCACTATTAAAATTTAACAAATCTTCTTCGCTTCCACCACCACGACCAACAATTATAGCATCAACTTTATCATAATTTGAAAAAAAGTCTATTGCTTTTGCAATTTCTATATCTGCACCTATTCCTTGTACTTTTATTGGGTACAATACAATATCTTGCATCGAACTTCGCCTATTTACAATATTTATAATATCATGAATTACTGCGCCAGTTTCACTTGTAACAACACCAATTCTATCAATTTTTTGTGGCATTTGTTTTTTATGAGCAATATCAAAAAGTCCTTCTTTTTCTAATTTATTTTTTAGTTCTAAAAATCTTTTGTGTAAATCGCCTTCGCCAAATGGTTTAACAATAGTTGCATTAAAATTTAGTTTACCACCCTTAGCATAATATCTAGGTGTACCAGTAACTATTACCTTATCCCCTATTTTAGGTACATAGCTTCTATCCAAGCCAAATAAGACACAGTTTAGGATTGCGTCATTATCTTTTATAACAAAAAACGCGTTACCACCCGAAACGCTAAAACTAGACACTTCTCCAATAACATCTATGTTATATAAAAGTATCTCTGCATCAAAAATCTTTTTTATATAGTTTGATAACATGGAAACACTAATTGGCTGTCTTTCCATTTACTTCCCCTTCATAAACACTTGCCAAAACACCATTAATAAAACTATAACTCTTTTCAGTTGAATACTTTTTGGCAAGTTCAACTGCCTCATTAATTATAACTTTACTAGGAGTATCATGCTCTGCAAATATTAACTCGTAAATTGCAACTTTTAAAATTGCAAGGTCAATTTTATAAATCCTGTTTAAAGTATAACCTTTTAAGTATTTAGCAATAATACTTTCAATCTCTTCATTTTTTTTAATTAAACCATCATACTCGCTAGAAACATATTCCTTGTCTTCTTCTGTTAATTCTGTGCCATCAAAAAAAGTTAAAAGAGATAATTCATTTTTCTCTTTTAAAAATTCATATTCAAACATTAATTTAAAACAACTTTCTCTTGCAAGTATTCTACTCATTTTAATCTACCTTTTGACTATAATCTACACCTTGAACATGTACATTAATTGCATCTATATTAACATCTAACATAGAAGATATGCCATTTTTAATGTTTTCTTGTACTTTGTAAGCTATATCTGGCACACTGTAACCATCATATACAATTATATAAACATCAATAGATACACCGTTTTTTCCATATTCAATTTTTACACCATTTGTATAGTTGTTAGAAAAAAACTTTTTTAATCCACTGCCAAAGTTATCACAAAGAGAAGAAACACCAGATATTTCTTTTGTAGCCAAATTTATTATTGAAAGCAAAATATTCTTATTGTAAGTAACTTTACCTTTATTTGCTTTGTTTGTGTACATTTCATTGTTAGAATTATATTCCATTTCAACCTCGCAATATGATTATATCATAACAAATAAGTATTTTCAATCATTTTACGAAACATGCACAAAAAAGGGCTCTAATTATGCCCTTTTTATACTAGTATCCTTTTATTCGACAGGAATAATTTTAATATTTTCTAGCGCTACATTTGATTGAGCTTGTACAATAGAAACAATTTGCGCAACTTCATTACTCTTAAGTTCTTTTGACTTTACAATAACATTTATGCAACTATTAGAGTTTGTAACAATAACGTCTTCAAAACCTTTAGCTTTAATAAGTCCCTCTGTTACAAGTTCCATTTCCATAGAATTTACAAGCTCTCTCTTTTTTATTTCAGCGTTTTGTTTAGCTTCTGCACTTGCTGTTGCACTTGCGATAATTGCATCATAATAAGCAATTTCCTGATCTCTTGTGCTTTGTCTATCAGTTCTGTATGTTGTAAAAAAATTTCCTGTTACAACATTTTCGCTTGCTGCTGGTGTTGAAACACCACCATTAAGTGCAATATTTAAGTATCCTGTTACAACAAGTAAAACAAACATTGTTGCTAGTATTATTATTTTTTTCTTTTTGCTCATTTTATATCTCCTTTTATTTGCCAATTAACACTTGAATTGCAGTTGTTGACAAACCTGTTAAAGTTTGTACTGCATTAATTATATTAAGTTTTACACTTATATTTTCTGCTCCACTGCTAACCACAACAACACCTTTAATCTTTGGCAGAATTTCTGCAACTACTACCGGAGTTTTTGTTCCATTTTGTTCCAAAATTATAGGCGTTGCAGAAACTGTTGTTGTGTTTACACCACCATTTGTGGTAGTTACTTTTTCATCGTTTAATGCAAGCACAACACTTGCACTACTTTCTAGCATAACCATAACATCAACATTACCAGTACCTTTAATCTTTGTTATTAAATTTTTAAGCTTGTCCTCCATGGCTTTTTCATATTCTAAACTTGTGGTGTATGTAATTTCATTTGAACTAACAGAAGTTGTAGAAGATGATTTTGCAAATAAATTAAAATCACCAAAAAGAATAATTACAAGTATCAAGATAAAGATGATTGTTACAATTAAGCCTATATGTTTAACTTGTTTGAGTTTTTTTAAAAAAGTCATATTTTTAAGCCACTCAAATTTTTCCTTTGCAGCCTTCTTTTCTTCACTCATTTATTACAATATCACTCTCCTCCACATTTAAATATTTTTTAGCTATGTCCGTTATTTCTGTATACTTATTTATATGCGGTATATTTTGATTAATAACCATCTTAGAAATATCAATCACAACTTTTTTTATTGCAAAATTATAATTCGACATATCATACAATATCTCGACTTCCACTTCATCAAATCCTGCATCTTTTAGTTTAGTTTTTAATGTAATTTCCAATTGATTTTTTATTTGTTTGTTGGTTG
>CAMOCI010000063.1 GCA_946610635.1 uncultured Clostridia bacterium
GTCATTTTGACCACATGCTAATGTAGCACAGCAGGTAGTGCACTGCCTTGGTAAGGCAGAGGTCACGGGTTCGAGTCCCGTCATTAGCTCCACAAAAATCTCCAGTAATTTCGGGGATTTTTTATTATACTTATATAACTAATCACAAAATCATAAAACTCAATGGTCCTAAATTTGGCTCCATAAAATTTTAATTTTTTAGACAAAAAAAGACCAACTTTTGCTCACTTTCAAAAGTCGGTCTAAAACTGCCTAAAAATGCCTAAAAATGCACTTATAGGTACAGTTAGGTACAGTAAAATTATTTATAAAAACTTTCATAGAAATCTATATCATTATTAGCAAATATCTGATACAATTTTGTCTGTTTAATTTTATTTAACTTAATTCTACTATCAATTCTTAAATTTGATTTAGCAATTGTATATATCAATAACCAGTTTTTAGAAGTCATAGAAGAATCTTTAATTTTGCCACTTATGACAGTTAATTCGTTGGCATATTTACTAGCAACTTCCTTAATACTCTTAAATCCTATTGACTTAAAATTATTATTTAAATAATCTAAACACATTATTATTGCTAAATCATTATTACTTTTTAATATCTCTAATATATTTTCATCTGAAAGAATAACACCTGATTTAAGAATTATATAAAGTAGCCATAAAACTTCATGGTCATGATTTGAAGACAATTCTTTCAATAAAATTTTATTCATTTGTTTATTAAATTTTTCAGGTTTTATATATGGTAAATATAATTCAATCACATTTACTACATATGGGGATAATAAAGGAAAAGTAATCATTGTATTTATTAACAATCCATATATTTGTGGTAAATAATTACCTGGTAAGTTTTTTTCATTTAATACTTTTAAAAGATACTTTAATGCCCCAATATTTCCTTCTGAGGCTAATGTATATGCTTTTTGTAACAATAAATAAACATTTCCATCATCATCTGACAATTTAAAAATATCATCAAAGTTTTCAAGTATATCAAAAGGAAACTTGATAATTTCCATTTTTTCTTTATTAATTAAAAAATTATATTCATTTAAAATTGCTGCGATTTTTGGAATTGCATTATTAGCTTCTTCTTGATTTGAAAAATAAAAATTATAATCATCTACATATCTAACAAAATCATAATCTTCCTTTAAAATTCTATCTAATTCACTCAATATTATTTCTGCAGTAACCTTTGATGTAAATGGGCCTGTTAATAAACCATTTGTTTGGGTTGCATTCATATTTGAATTTAAAGTGTCAATTTTATCACCGATTTTATATTCATTTGTCTGAAGACTTTTATTGTTATACATTTCTTTAGCTTTTTCCTTTCCAACACAAGCCCATGATATTGAATGAGTGTAAATGCTATTAAAACAGTTTGATATATCTAACTTTAACTTATACTTATAACCAACAAAACGAGCATTTCGTGAATATATAGATTGTCTATAATTTGAAGGATAATCAAAAGTCCTTATATGTGTTATTTTTGATTCGCTACATTTTGTATTACATAATGATATAATAAAACTATAATTTTCACCTAAGTAATTAGCCAATTCAAGAAATGAAATTATATTTGGTATATACATTTGTCTTCGTAACAATCCTTCTTTACTCATAGATATTGATAAAGGATTTGTTCCTTTGGTAGTCAATTCTATTAACTTATTTAATTCACTTTTAATATTATTCCATTTCTTAGCTAAATCATTAGTACTAAAACAACTTGGAAAATGTTCACAAAAATACCCATAATTAGAAAGTATAGCTTCTACAAAATTATTCTGTGTTAATTTTTGAAAAGTTTTTTTCATTTGTAACCTCTTGTTTATTATAACACAATTATCTTTTTTTGTATATGATATTTACATCTCAAAATCTTGTTGCTTTTTCTTTTTTCGTTCTTGGCGTTCTTTCATAAGTTCAATAAGCATATCATCAAACTCATCATCATTCATGCCAGAGATGAGTTTTTCTTTTTGTTGTTCAAGTTCCTCCTCTCGTCTTTTTTGATTTAAATAAAGTTGTTCTTGTCTTATTTTTTCATTAAATTTTTCTGTTGTTTGTCTAACATATTCATTGTCAACACTATTGTAGACCGTGATTGTTGTTTTGACATCTCGATGACCTAAAAGTTGTTGAATTACTTTTGGATTTTCATTCATCTCAAAAAGCATATTTGAAAATGTGTGGCGAAGTCCGTGAAAATGAATGTGATATTTGTTCAAACCATTTCTGCGCTTAAATCTATCAAATATCATTCGGCAACCAGAATATGTCCTGACACTACCATCATCGTTTGCAAAGATAAAACTATCAAGAGTTGTTAATTCCGCTTTTACATTTGGATTTTCGACTTCTCGCTTTTTTTGTTTTTCTTTCCATTCAAGTAAAGTATCAACAATAATGTCAGTGACAGGAATTTCTCTCACACTGCAAAGAGTTTTTGTTGAGCCAACAACAGTTATTCTTTTAATAACATTGCCATTGCTGTCAAACTTTGGAACTTCTGTAATCGCCCTATCAACTTTTAATGTTTTTGTTTCTGGATTAAAATCCTTCCATTTTAAAGCAATCGCTTCGCCAACTCTTAGCCCTGCAAACATCATCACTATGCAAAATGGTTTTAAAAAATTGCTTTCATCTTTGTTGAGTTTTTCCAAAAACAAAGTTCTAACTTCTGGTGTCATTGCTTTGTACTTGTCTGTATGCTCAGAAGTATTTCTATCATGAACTTTCATTTTTACTTTGAGTGTTGGATTTGTTTGCACCCATTTGTTGTCAATTGCATATTCAAAAAATTGACTTAATAAGTGTCTATTCTTTTTTATTGTGTTGTTGCAATAATCTTTGTCAATCATTACATTGATAACTTTTTGAACAACAAAAGTGTCGATTTCATATAGTTTCATATTGCCAATTATCGGCTCAATATGTAATTTAAAATTTCTAAATATTCCTTCAAAACTTCTTGGTGTTACTGCACTCTTTTTGAAAACCATCAACCATTCAAACATAAGTTCTCCAAAAGTTTTCTTGTCAAGAATTTCAAAGTTCTCATTTTTCATTCGTCCAGTTATTTGAGCAAGCTTTATCGCAACTTCTGTTCGAGTTTTTGCATATACAAGTTTTTTCTTTTGTCTGCCGTTCTCATCATATCCGATTGTCAAGCTTCCAACCCACAATCCATCAGATTTTCTTTGGAATATACTTCCTTCGTTATTACCTCTTCTTGTACCTTCTTGAACAGGCTTTTTTCTTGGTTTTTGAATTCTTGGTCTACCTCTACGCATTGTCAATTTCCTCCATATTTGAATTTTGCATTGTTTGCCAAGCCACAAAGTTTAAAACACTCACGACTTGTCTTTTACCAACTTTTGTTGTTGGAAAGTTTTTGCTTCTGAGTAAATTTCTCACATTGTCTCTGCCAAGTCCTGTGATTTTTATCAGATCTTCGCAGTCCAAAAAATCTTTATTGTATTTCGTTGAAATTCTTTCAACTTCATTTTGTATTAAGTTTTCAATATTAAGTTTTGTATTGTTCATTTTTTTTACCTCATTTAAATTTTTATTTTCTACAAAACTTTCTATATCGCTTTCTATAACTCTTTCTATAACTTAATATCTAAACCTTTATGCTACTTTCTATTTAATCTTTCTGTTCAACTTTCTATACTTAAATCAATGTCTAAAATATCCAATTTTAGACCAGAAGAAGTGGGTTTCCCACTTGCTTTTTGATGTGGGGAATAGCGAAACAAAATCGTTTCAGTGGGTGTTTTGGGGTGAAACACCTAGAACACTAAATTTTACTGACAATTTTTCAGTAAAATTGCGATTTTGAGTCTATTCCTTATCCTGCTAACTGTAATTTTCATAGAATTGCCCTAGTTTTTCATGCTTTCTTACTTGTCAATTCTCTAATCGTATCCAATATTGCTTGTTTGAAAATTTCTTCATTGTTTTGAACTAATGTTACACAACCAACTCTCAAAATAATCATCTTGTCTGCAATCAAATGAACACTTGAAATATGAAATATACAGTCAAAAGCAACTTTGCATAATTTTCCGTTGAGCTTATCTTTGATAGTTTCTAAAAAGTAATTTTCATCAAGTTCACAAACTCTTTCATTGTTAATTAATATTTTAATATAATTTTTATTATACTTAATTATTGGTTGACTTTTTTGACCTACCTGCATGCCATTAATTTCAACCAAATCTTCTGCTGTAAGACATTTCTGACTTTCAAACTCATTATTATCTAGTCTGTCATAGTTTGGGCAAATATACAGCTTATTTCGGCTTTTAACAATTCTTTCAATTAGTCCAACATTAACTAATCTTGATATCATTCTTGCAAGCTGTCTTTTACCACAATTCAAAGATTTCAAATCATCAATAATTTTGTTATAAGTTAACCATATGTAAGATTTGTCATTCTCTCTAATATATCTTCCATAACCACTATTATAAAAATTTATTAGCCAAGAAAGAAATAAGCATTCATCGGAATTTAATTTGTATTTCTTAATTACATCATCATTTAAGTTGACCAGAATATTCAATTACTACCTCCTTTTGTATTTTTGCTTTTTAATTTTTGTATATTGAATTTTTCACCTCCTTTTAATCTTTCACTTTCGCGCTTAGCTCAACACCTCCTTTTTTAGATTTTTCAACCAACATCACCTCCTTTTCCATTGTTTTGACATGCTTATCTTATCAGGGTCGCATGGACAATGCATGTCCAATTGGAAAATTTTTTTTCAATGCTTTATCAAAATTCTAACAGGGTCGCTGAGACACC
>CAMOCI010000064.1 GCA_946610635.1 uncultured Clostridia bacterium
ATAAATGTATAAGTAAAACTTTAAGTTTTATTTTTTTTGTATGTATCATAAAATAAACTGAGGTATTTTATGGAAGAAACATCAATAAAAAATAATTTATCAAAACTTGATAATACTTTGCCAACAAAAACAAAACAAACAAAAATTGTACTAACAAACGAAAGCGACTTGGTTTTGAACGGAATATCAAAAGTAATTGCTAGCACAGAAAGCTTGATTCAAGTTATTATGAATAACAAAACTTTGGAAATTACAGGCGAAAAACTTTCAACAACAAAAATAGATATAGAAAACGGTATATTGGAAGCTACCGGCACTGTAATATCTTTGAAATTTGCTGGCCACAAGCAAAAGCAAAATTTTTTTAAGAGAATTTTTGGCTGATGCTATACGAAACCTTACTTCAAGGCAAAATGCTACTCTGTTTTTTATACTTTGGAATTTTGTGTGGCATAATTTTGAGTATCAAAAAACTTTTGGATAGAAGTTTTAAACAAAACAAAGTTATTATTATTGTAACTGATATTTTGATTATGGTTTTTGCCACATTTACTTTTTTATATGCTAAAATTAAATATTGTTATGGCGAATTTAGATTTTATATGCCACTCTCTTTTTGCCTAGGAATTTATTTACAACAAATTTCGATAAACAATTTAGTTGAAAAAATTTTAAATATGATTTATAATTTTATTGTAAAAATATTTTGCAAACTTAAAAAAACAAAACTACTCGGCAAAATATTAAAGTGAGTTATGGATAAGTCAAAAGCAATTTCTATCATTATTAAAACAACTATTTGCATTTTGTTTGCAGTAATTTTTGTTGTGCTATTATCTCAATATATAACTATTGCTCAGTTAAATAAAAAAAATGAAAGTTTGAACACAGAACTATCAACTATAACTAAACAGCAAGAAGAACTTACAAAACAATACAACGATATTAATAACAACTATGAAGATTATGTTGAAGACTATATGCGTGATAAATATGACTATGTTAAAGATGATCAAGTTTTGATTAATAAAGATTAGAACACAAAAAAGTGTTCTTTTTTTGTTTTAATTTAAAATATTAGTTTTTATTATTAGATATATAATATATATTTTTTGTTTTGCATAAAATTATTGTAGATATTTGTAGAATTTTGTAAGATTTATAATTATGCAAAACTAGTTTAATGAAAGGTTTTTTTATATATTAAAATTGAATTTTACTTATTCTTTTCAAACACCTGTTTGATAAAAGTCTTTAAATTAATAAATATACTTAAAATTATGCAAAAAATTGTATAAATATAAATTAATACTTGATTTTTGAAATTTGACATTGTAGAATAAAAATACAAATTAATGTAAGGAGTTTATATGGCTGAAAATGTATTTTTTAGTAATGGTAAAGAACATATAGATAGTTTTATAAATACTGAATATCCAAACTTTCCTAGCAAAATGACTGCCCAGCTTATAAACTTTTGTTCTAGACTATGCTTTTATGAAGAAGAAGGCACAAAGTTAAGACCTACAATACTTTTTACAAATAAGATTGATACTTTAATAAAAACCATTGGTTCAACAATAAAACAACAAATTTTTGTTGACGAAAATGAAAATATGTTTCGTATGAGAATGAAATCACTTTCACCATTCTCTGCTCATAAGTGGAATATTTATATTCAACTTAATGCAAATGGAAGTATTGAATACGGAATTTATCGCTCTTTAAATAGTATTAAAGAACATAATTTTAATTATAATTTATTTGTTAATGAAGAATTAAAATCAAAAACAAATAGCGTTTATGCATTTTTAATTCAATCTATAAGCAACAGCAATTTGTCTTTTAAAAGTTTGAAGGGTGAAGAAATGAACCTTAATTTTTCACTAGAAAACAAAAAAGCATTAGATTTTAATGAAGAAATTAAAGAATTTGTTGATGCAAGTTTCTCTAAACTAAAAACAACAAAAAAGAAGTTAAATGAGTTAAAAACTCTATATCTAAACACTTTTGAAAACTGTTTTAGAAACATTCATGGCTGTATTTGTGCAGTAGTTGATAAAGATTATGTTGATAATGGTTTTTTTGCAGATGGGATTTGGCTAAGCCAACCAATAGAGTTAAGCAAATTGTTTATGCAATCTAATAGTTATAGTGAAACAAAATTAGAATCTTTTAGCGAATTATTTATGGATATGCTTAACTATGATGGTATTACTATTGTAGATAATAAGGGAAGAATACGAGCATACAACGTTTTTGTAGAATCTGATAGCGCAAAAGAAAACAATATTATTGGTGGTGCAAGAAAACGTGCAGCGTTTACAATCATTAACAGCAAAGTTAAAAAAATTGTTGGAGTTTACTTTCAAAGTCAAGAAGGTGAAATATTCTATAATCGCAACAGAAATTATAGAGAACGTAAAACAAGAAATTTAGGCGCCAATCTACCAACAATTTCAACAAGCATTTTTGATGATATAAAAGAAAAGAATAAAGTTGCAAAAACAATACCACTTTTTGGTGAAGAAGTTTTTACAAAATTAACTAAAAAAAGTTTTTTAGATAAATAATATAATTACAATTAATTTGTATTAATGCGTAAATTAAAACAAAAAGCATTTAACCAAACGGCTAAGTGCTTTTTAAATGTAGATACAATATTTATAATGTAATAATTTCTAAATTTCAACGCCTATTGCTTTTCTAACTTCTTGCAAAACTTTTTTTGCAATTATTCTTGCCTTAACTGCGCCATCTGCAAGTATTTTTTCTACTTCTTCATAATGGGTCATGTAGTAATCAAACTTTTCTCTCATTGGTGCAAGGTACGAGTTTGCAACTTCAAAAAGTTCTTTTTTAGCATCACCCCAACCAAGCCCATTTGCAAGTTTTTTATCAAACTCTACTTGTTGCTGCTTGCTAGCAAAAAGCTTATATATTTTGTTTAAAGTGCAATCAAGTGGTTTTGGCTCACCCGGCAATAAACTATCTGTAACAATTCTATTTATACTTTTTTGAAGTTCTTTTTCTGTACCAAACAATTTTATTGTGTTGCCATAACTCTTACTCATTTTTCTGCCATCAAGACCAACCAAAGTTTGAACTTCTTTTTGAATATATTCTTCTGGCAAAACAAAAACTTTTTTATATTTATTGTTAAAATAACTTGCAATATCTCTTGCAATTTCTATGTGTTGCTTTTGGTCTAGCCCAACTGGCACAAGGTTTGTGTTAAATAGCAAAATATCTGCACTCATAAGTATGGGATAATTATATAAACCCATATTAACATTGCTATCTATGTCAACGCCTTCTTCCTTATTTTTTTCTACAACTGCTTTGTATGCATGTGCTCTATTCATTAAACCCTTTGGTGTAACGTTACAAAGTATCCAATTAAGTTCAAAATCTTCTGGAATATCGCTTTGTCTGTAAAATACAACTTTGTTTGGGTCAAGACCACAAGCAAGCCATGCGCAAGCAATATTTTTACTATACTCTGCAAATTCTTCTTTTGTTTTAAGCGATGTTAAAGCATGATAATCTGCGATAAAATAAAAGCAGTCAAAATCTGCATTACTGCTTAAATCTATGGCTGGCTTAATTGCGCCAAAATAATTGCCAATATGTGCATATCCTGTTGGTTTAATACCTGTTAAAATTCTTTTCATAATTGTCCTTTATATATTTTATTTTAACAAAATCAAATAGTATTGTCAAACAAAGGTGGTTATCCATACAATTTTAATATCATCTATAATTAATAAAAATATTGATAATTATCAAAATAATACAAAATAATAAATTATCATATCATGTTTAAACAAAATATTGAATTTTTTTTTATTATATGTTAATATACTATTGTATGGGGATGTCCCGGTTTTGACAGACATACAGAGATTATCAGTAAGCATATCGCAGGGCACACTGCGTTATCAATAGCAACTAAATATAAATGCAAGCCCAAAAATGGCTTACTCTTACGCTTACTAATTAGCGAGAGTTGCTTTTAGTTTTGCCTCACGAAAAACTGAAAGTATTATTTAAGTGAGTAAAGTTTTAAAAGTGCTGTTCTAATTTTTAAAACATAATTACAGAACTTTGGCATTGTTTGCTTTTTTCCGTCAGCAGCATTGTTAAGCATAAAATGGAATAAGTATGTAGAAGGGATAATTAAAATGTGTTTGGACGCGAGTTCGACCCTCGCCATCTCCACCATTAAAAACAGGCTGAGCAAAGCCTGTTTTTGCATTCTGCCATGCTTTGTTGGCTGGGTTGGTGTTTACAAAAACAGGCCTTAAATGACCTGTTAATTTTTTTGATTTTTAAATCAATTTATTATAGATAATTACAAAACATGTTTTACATCTTTTCTTTTGCTTTTTTTGTATATTACAACAATACTTCCAATTTGTTGCACGGGGTCTGCCTGCAAACTATCGCACAAAGTTTGCATTGCCGACTGCGTATCTAAAAGTGAATTTGGTAAAAGTCTTATCTTGATAAGTTCACGCTTATCCAAAACTAACCCAACACTTTCTATAACAGCATCGGTTATACCACCCTTACCAATTTGTACAATAGGGTCTATTTTTTGTGCCAAGCCTCTTAATTTTGCTCTTTCCTTTGTTGTAATCATATTTGCTCCTTATTGTAAATTTAACAAAAATTTAATAATATTTTATATATTATATAATTTTTTTAATATTTTTTAATTAATTTTATATTTTTTTTTGATTAATCAAATTTATAGTTAAGATTTTTGTTAATCTATTTCGATTA
>CAMOCI010000065.1 GCA_946610635.1 uncultured Clostridia bacterium
AAGGTGTTAGGTCGGGAAACTGGCGCAAGAGTTCAAATCTCTTACTCTCCGCCAACGTTTTTTAAAGGATTTTGAAGAACAAATTTTGTTCAAAAAAAACTTAAAAAATGACAAAAAAGTCCGAAAAATCGGACTTTTTTTGTTGCTTTATATTTTTTTGTTCTAAAATTTTCTAAAAAATTTAATTTGCGACTATCTTGCACTGATTAGCCCTAAATTTTTCTATGCTGGACCCTTCTGTATTGCCAAAAAATGGCCCCGTATTGCCAAATTATGTTTTAATATCGTTTTGAACTAAATTTGACTATTTTGGACTAAATCAAATCTAAAAAAGTATTTGACAAAATTTTGGCATTATTTCACATCTCAAAATCTTTTTGTTTTCTCTTTCTTTTATCATTTTCATAATTATTAACATATTCATCTAAATCTTCAAATTGATTTTCATCATTTGAACTTTCAATAGTGTCGTTTGTTAAATCTTGTGCTATATTTTTATTTTGTTTTTCTAAATTACTATTTTGAAAATCATCAAAAGCATTGTCAATACGATTTCGCAAGTCAAGTGCAGGGTCTTTTTTCATTGAAAGATATATTTCAGTCGTGCTTGCCTTTGAATGTCTTAACATTTTTTGAATATCATATATGCTCCAGTTCTTACTACGAAGCATATCTCCAAAAGTATGCCTTAGAGCGTGAAAATGTATTCCTTTATTTTTTAAATTGTTATCTTTTAAAAATTTTTGAAATCTATCATTAACATAGTTGTATGAAAGCATATATCCACGATTATTTCCAAAAACAAAACTTTCATTGTCTGTTATGGTTAGTTTCTTACCATTAGAATTATCTTCACGATATTTCTTCCAGTCTTGCAAAATAGCAACAAGTGGACTAGACATTGGTAGTCTTGCTTTAGAACTTCTTGTCTTAGGTTCTGAAAGCACAGAATGAGCACCAATTCGATTTCCATCTTCATCATATTCAACTTGCAAAACAACTGCATGTTGAACATTCAAAATTTTGTTTTCAAAATCAATGTCCTGCCATCTAAGTCCAAGCAATTCACCAATTCTTAATCCACTTAAAATTCCTGTCAAACACAATGATTTTAAAAAGACATCATTATCTAGTGCATTGAAAAATTGTTGTCTATATTCTGGCTTTATTGCTTTATACTTTTCTTGTCTATCATAAATATCATCATTCAATCCACGAACATCAATGGAAAGTATTGGGTTATATTCAATATATTTATGCACAACAGAATAATTATAAAATTGATTTAATATGTATTTACATTTTCTTCTTGCTTCTAAACTTTCAACATTTTTCAAAAAAGATTGTGCAACAGCAACATCAGCATCAATAATATCAAAATGTTTAAAATAAGGAAGTATGTGATTTTTGCTATATCTCATTATGTTATCAAATGTATGAGATTTAACAGTATATCTTTTTACATTTAACAACCAATTATTAAAAATGTCATTAAACTTTTTGCTGTGTAATGCTTTGTATTTTTCATTTGCTTTAATGTTCTGATTTTGTAGTGCTGCTTGAGCTTCTTCTTTAGAATCCCCATAATAAACTTGCTTTCTTTTCCTTTTTCCAAAATCATCATTTCCTGCATTAAATATTGCAACCCACTTACCAAGTCTATTTTGATATATTGAACCTTTTATTTTTTGTTTAGATTTAGCCATAAATTTCACCTACCATATTTGTTGTCATTTGCCAAGTAACAAAGTTGAGAACACTTACAACTTGTCTTTTGCCAATTTTTGTTGTAGGAAAATTTTTGCTTTTGAGTAAATTTCTCACATTATCTCTGCCAAGTCCCGTTATCTTCATTAGGTCTTCACAATCAAGAAAATCTTTGCCATATTTCGTTGAAATTCTTTCAACTTCATTTTGTATCAAGCTTTCAATATTAAGCTTTGTATTTGTCATTTTTCACCTCGTAATAGTTTTTTTATTGCTACAAAACTTTCTATTTCAACATTCTATTTTAATTTCTTAATTTTCTTTCTATTTGACTTTCTATATTACTTTCTATTTAATCTTTCTATAATAAAAATGGAACTAGGTTTCCTAGTTGCCGTAATAAAAGGGGCGAGTCAATTTTGACGTAGGGATATTTTATTTTTTAACCCAATAAAATGCTAGATTTTTCTAGCAATTTTGGGTGAAAAATTTTAAAAATAGCCCTTGCCTTATCCTGCTAACTTAAATTTTTGAGAGACGACCCAAGTTCTACATCAAGAATATCGTTAATTTTATCTTTAACACTATCAAACTCATCTGGCAAGTCATCGTATATTCCAATATCAAAAAACTTCTGATTTAGTTGTTCATTTTCGGATAATTTGAACAGTGCTTTGTATATCCTGATGAGCAGAGTTTGATTTTGATATAGTAACGCAAGCAAATCTTTATAAGAATTAAAATTGCTTTGACTAATTACTGAAACTCGTTTTTGAATATCTGCAAGATTGGTTTGCATATCTTGAGATTGATAAAAATATTGGCTTGTATTTTCATCAAAAAGTTTCTCTCTTTCAAGTCCACTAAAAATCAAACTTACAAAAAACTCGTTTATGTTTTTGTAATTACTTTTATGCTTTTGATAAAAGTCGTTTAACTCATCAAGTCTGTCGGTTTGATAAATCCTTATTTTCTTTTCAAAGGTTTTATCGTTTTTGATTTCTTTCATCTTTTCACCTCCTTTAAATTTTTCAACATCAAAAAATGAGAGTGCCCCAAACTCTCGTTTTTCTTTGTTTATTTCTTTTAGCTCTCACAAAGAAAAAAATACTAACTCCCAAACTTTATCATAAGAATATATACGATTGCCCCAAATCGCTTTTTTTCTTGTAGAGAAGTGTGGTTTTGTTAAAAATATATTTTTCTTTGTGGTTCTAAAATTTATTATATAAAATTGCCTTGTCCCTCCACTTTATATAGGTTTTTTTGAGATTTTGCATTCAGTGTTTTTTTATCTTTTTTTGTCGAACATAAAAAAGCCCGATTTCTCGGACTATATTTGATTTTATATTTTTTTATTTTGTGTTAAAAATTACTAATTTTGTTATGTTTTGAAAATTTGATTTCACCCCAATATATTCTCTTTTATGTATTTTATACACTTACTGACAGCTCGTTCTCTTATTCTTCTTGGTGCAACTGATAGTTTAAGCCAATAGTATCCTTTTGGCTGTTTTTTTACATTGTCTAGCAAGAATAAAGTAAAGATATATTTATCTCTTAGATATTCATTATACCATTTGCCATAAGTATCTGGCATGCTGGTTTTACTTTTCTGTATGTGAGTTAAAATATGACCTTTGTATTGGTCTTTTAAATCCATATCAAATATTTCTTTTGCAATTCTCAAAGAATGTTTGTCAATTCTGTCAGGATATTTTTCTATCATCGTTGGCAAATCAAATTCATAATCTTCTATATTCCAATTTGGATTGAATATCCAATGAACTGTTCTTTTGCCGGTATATTCGGTTTCTGTTAATATGTAATATTCATTATCTATTTTGCTAATTATAGCAACACAAAGAAAAGTATCTTCACAAGGCAAATCTTTTTCTTTTTCAGGATTTACAAAGTAAGAATTTTTTGTTTGTTTTCCTTTCTTGTTTTTGTTCTTTTGAATGGTTACAAAGCCATTACTTTCAAGCCATCGCAAATCGTGTTGCATTGTTCTTTCTGTGACAGCATAGTGAAATGCTAAATCTCTAATTGATATTTCTTTTCCATTGAGATATTTCAAATATCCAAACAATTTTTCAAGTCGCAAATCTTTTGTGTAAATACATTTAACTTGTCTTTCAATGTTTGCAGTTTCTGGGTCATCTTCATTAGGCAAGTTTTCAAAACCATTATAATTATCATCAACATATTTTTTCTCATAGTCATAGTATAACCTTTTGCCACGCTGACCTTTGAGATATGTTTTATTTCTTTCCTTTTTCTTCTTAAAGTGTTCTATCTTTTCTTCCAATTCTAATTGTTTCTTATGTTTTAAATATGACCTTTTATCTTCATCATAATTCATGTTTTAATTATATCATAAAAATATGACATAATTCAAAACTATACCATAAATATTTATCATATTTATTAATAAAAATTTTTTAGAATTTATACAGAATGTGATTACTACTATGGAAAATAAATATATTTTAATTATGTAATCATTTTTAATTGAAAGAATTACCATTGTAATGGTGTAGCGCCATCAGTGTTATAGTGCCAATAGTTTCCACTTGATATCGGTTGCGTTTCTCTATACCAATATACGGGTCTATTTGAAGAATTCCAATTAGAATTCCATTCATCAGGCTTTGATACTGCTTCACAATAAATTGTGAGTGAATTGCAATAACTGAAAGCATCTTTACCTATATTTGCTACATTTTTTGGTATTATTATGTTTGTAAGTGAACTACAATTTGAAAATGTACCGGTGCCTATACTTGTCAATTGGCTATTCCCTGAAAATGTTACAGATTTCAATTTATTACAATTTTTAAAAGCTTCCGAATATATAGTCTTCACACTTTTTGGTATTGTAATATTTGTTAATGAAGTACAATTTTGAAATGACCATTGTCCAATATCTGTTACACCTTTTGGTATGTTTATATTTATTAATGAACTGCAATCTTCAAATGCCCATGGACTGATACCTGTTAATTGACTATTCTCAGCACGGTAGGTTTCATGTTCTCTGTCCTGCTAAAT
>CAMOCI010000066.1 GCA_946610635.1 uncultured Clostridia bacterium
AATTCTGGTTTATTATTCAAAAATATTAACCCCCTTTGTTTGATTTTATCATAGTACATAAGATATTACAAAATGTTTTAGTTATCTGAATTTAAAAAAGTAGATATTTATATATCTACTTTAAAAGTTTTATTTTAAATTAAAAAATGCATCTTTTCCTAAATATTTTGCGCAATCACCAAGTTCTTCTTCAATTCTTAAAAGTTGATTGTATTTTGCAACACGGTCTGTTCGGCTTGGTGCGCCGGTTTTAATTTGTCCTGCGTTTAGTGCAACAGAAAGGTCGGCAATAGTTGTATCTTCGGTTTCGCCACTTCTGTGAGATACAACTGCTGTGTAACAAGCACGATTAGCCATTTGTATTGCATCAAGTGTTTCGGTTAATGTACCAATTTGATTTAGTTTGATTAATATTGAATTTGTAACTCCAAGTTCTATACCTTTTTCAAGTCTTTTTGTATTTGTTACAAACAAATCATCTCCCACAAGTTGTATTTTTTTGCCAAGACGCTCTGTCATTTTTTTCCAACCATCCCAGTCTTCTTCTGCAAGGCCATCTTCTAGTGATATAATAGGGTATTTTTCACACATTTTATCCCAATAATCTATCATTTCATCTTGTGTAAACTCTTCACCAGTTTTCCAGAATAAGTATTTACCATCATGGCCTATTTTTTTTGCTTCATCAAACATTTCTGTTGCTGCTGCATCAATTGCAATACCAAAATCTTTTTTAGGTTCGTAGCCTGCTTTTTTAATAGCTTCAACAATCACTTCAAGGGCTTCTTCATCATGGCTAAAATTTGGTGCAAAACCACCTTCATCACCAACAGCAGTAGAGTAACCTTTTGCTTTCAACACTGCTTTTAAGTTATGAAATACTTCTGCGCACATTTGTAATGCTTGTTTAAAACTATTTGCACCAATAGGCATAATCATAAACTCTTGAACATTAACGCTGTTGTCTGCGTGTTTGCCACCATTTAAAATATTCATCATAGGCACAGGCAAAGTTTTTGCATTGCAACCACCAATATAATTATATAATGGTAAACCCAAATATCCTGCTGCTGCTTTTGCAATTGCAAGAGATACACCTAGTATTGCATTTGCACCAAGTTTTGATTTGTTTGGTGTGCCGTCAAGTTCAATCAAAGTTTTGTCAATCTCTGCTTGATTTAATGCATTCATTCCAACAATTGCTTCTTTAATAATTGTGTTTACATTTTCTACTGCTTTTTCAACAGATTTTCCTAAATATTTATTGTTGTCGCCATCTCTAAGTTCAACTGCTTCAAAGCTACCTGTTGATGCACCACTTGGTACTGATGCTTTTTCAAAATAGCTATTTTCAACGCAAACTTCAACTTCAACCGTTGGGTTGCCACGACTATCTAAAATTTGCCTTGCAATAATGTCTGTAATTTCAATATAGTTTTTCATATAAAAATCTCCTAATTATATATTATTTGCTTTTTTAACTTATGTCAAATAAAAAAGTAATTTAGTATATATTAATGTGTTTAGAAGTGTAGTTAAACGAAATTAAATATATACAAAATTGAGTATTGACAAATCTGTATAAATGTATTACAATTATGGCATAAAGGAAGTGTTTATGGAATTAGAAGTATTTAATAATTTAACAAGAACAAAAGAAATTAAAGAGCCAGTTGATATCACTTTTTGTAATGAATTTGGTCAAGTTGGTCTTTTAAAAAATGTTTTAATTATTGATGCAGACAAAAAATCCAATATAGTAACTGCACTTGTTGATTGTAAAAGTAAAAAGAAAATGGAAGTAAAATTTGTATTAGACAACAGTTCAAAAAATACAATGAATTCTTTTCATGCTTTGATAATTACAAAATATGTTAAGAAGAAAAAAACGCCTATTTATGTTAATGAAAATTCGAACAAATTATTGCATTTAACAAAAAAATATTCTTTTCATATGGATCAACCATATGTTAAAAAATGGAGAAAGGATGAAGCAGTTGATTTCTTGTTAAAAAATTTAGGTCATTATGTTTCTATTGTAGAAGGTGAAGAAAAATATAATGGAATTGTAAAGTCTTTAAATTATGATGTAAATGATGGCGTTACAATGATAACATTAATGCAATCAGAAAAAGTTTTAAGACCACATAAACTTGCAGATAAATGTAAAATATGTTCTTATAAAAATAAAAATACTTTAAAATTTGAAAGAGAACAAGAATTATTAAAAAATTATTATCATATTTAAAAAAAAAAAAAAAAAAACGCCATGCGGCGCTTTTTTTGTACTCAATATTATATGTTGAGTAATCTGCAAATGCTGTGGTTCATTAACATAAAGATAATGTCAAGAATCCAAACAATGGTGAATCCGAAAACTAAACGGATTATACCAGCAACAATTTTACCTTCTTGGAATCTTGTGATAAATCCGCAAACCCAAGATGTTACAGGAATGATTGCAAGAATTAAACTTACAATCCAGCCTAAACCAAAGTAATCCTTAGCGCTTTTCTTTGCCATTTAACTCATCTCCTTTATTTTGTATATGTATATTATACACTTTTTGTTTTTAGAACACAAATAATTCATAAAAAAAAGTATTTTCTGTTTTTTTTAAAATGATATAATAAAAAAATCATGCTTTGAGTGCTTTAAATTAAATATTTATATTTTGCTTAATTACGATTGTAAATATTTTAAAATTATGATATAATGTTAATATCTAAAATTAAACAAAAGAGGACTGTATGATAGATTTAAATGATGTTCAAAAACAAGTGATTGATAACAAAATTAAACACGGTTGGAGTACAACAGATGTTAAAGGTGAGTTTTGTTATTTGTATGGAGAAGTGGCCGAAGCTTATGATGCATGGTTAAAAAAGAAAGATGACCTTGGAAGTGAACTCGCTGATATTGCGATATATCTTTTAGGTTTATCTTCATTTTTAGGCTTTTCTTTGGAAGATGAAATTCAAAAAAAACTAGAAATTAATAGACACAGAGTTTACAAAATGATTGATGGCAAAGAAGTTAAGTTTGATGATAGAGAAATAAAGGATATTAATTAAAGGAGAAAAAGTATGAAGTATGATATTTATTCAAATAAAGAAATAAAAAGTTGTGAAAGTTTAGAAGAAGCAGAAAAATTTTTGCTTAACTACGCTAAAGAACAAAATTTTGGAGAAGCCAAAGTAGAAGAAATTGCAAGCACATACAAAAAGTATTATTTTGAAAATTGCAAAGAAGTATTTAATATAAAAAAGCATATAGAAGTTGTTGCTGCAATAATTATTAGAGATGGAAAGTTATTTACCACTCAACGTGGCTATGGAGAGTTTAAAGATGGCTGGGAATTTCCTGGTGGAAAAATGGAAGTTGGCGAAACTATGCAACAGGCACTTGAAAGAGAACTGAGAGAAGAACTTGTAATAAAGGTTAAAGCAACAGATTTAATTAAAACTGTAGAATATGAATATCCAAATTTTAAATTAACAATGCATTGCTTAAAAACGGAGATTATACAAGGCGAGCCAAACCTTTTAGAGCATGAAGATGCAAAGTGGATTACAAAAGATCAAATCGACAGCGTTGCATGGTTACCGGCAGACCTAGAAGTTGTGGAAGAAATCAAAAAATTATTTTAAAATATGAAAATTATTTTATAATTTATTATATTAATAAAAACAATATCATTAATTAAACATAAAGAATACTTTGAGTATTCTTTTTTTATAAAATAATTACAGTTAGATTTTTTTAATATATTTTATTAAGTAATAATCTAGTAAAAGATAATTAAACATTGTAACATTGTAAAAATTGTATAGTAAAAACACATATTTTATTTAAAAAAAAAACGAATCATTGTTAAATGATATAATATCCTCAAACTCAAAAGATTGTATTTTTGTTGAATTAATGAATAAAATATGTTATAATAGCAAAATATGAAAAAGAAAAGGCAGTGGCTAAATGCCCCAGCAAAAATAGTATTAAGTTTTATTGGCCTTATTTTGCTAGGCTCATTTTTGCTGTGTCTTCCAATATCTTCAACAACAGGACAATGGTGGGGTTTTATTGATGCACTTTTCACAAGTACCAGCGCAGTTTGCGTAACGGGCCTTATTGTTGTTGATACAGCAGTACATTTTACACTTTTTGGTCAAATTGTACTTATGATACTTATTCAAATTGGTGGCTTTGGTTTTATATCTATATCAGCTTTAATAATTCTTGCAGCCGGCAAAAGATTGAGTTACAAAAATAGAGTTGTTTTGCAAGAAAGTTTAAATAAAGATGATAATCAAGGTATTGTTAATTTAATTAAAAAAATTGCGCTTATCATATTGATTACAGAAGCTATAGGATTTGTACTTTTACTACCAAGTATGATAATATCTTATGGCGCAGCAGGTATATTTAAGGCGATGTTTTTATCAGTGTCGGCATTTTGTAATGCAGGTTTTGATGTTTTTGGAACAACCGGCACACAATTTCAAAACTTAATGCCATTTGCAAAAAATGTTTTTGTGCTACTACCAGTTATGTTTCTGGTAATAAATGGTGGTATAGGCTATATGGTTATTTTGGAATGTGTGGGTAAGTTTAAAAAAGAAACAAGAAAGCCTTTTTCGCTTCATGTAAAAATTGTAATGATTGTTACAACAATATTAATTTTGCTAGGCGCAATATTATTTGCTATATTTGAGTGGGCTAACCCTGGTACAATTGGTAATATG
>CAMOCI010000067.1 GCA_946610635.1 uncultured Clostridia bacterium
TTTGTAACCATATTCATAGCCAAACTTGTTTTACCAACACCCGGACGTGCTGCAACAAGAAATAATCCACCCTTTTGAAAACCACCGTTAAGTGCTTTATCAAGTGCAAAGTAACCTGTTTTAAGCCCAGTAACTGCATTGGGATTTTTTGCAATATTTTCAAACTTCTTTCCAACTTCTTCAACACTTTCTCCAATATGCACAAGCCCCGCCTGTTTTTCAGTAGAAATATCAGTTAACACTTTTTCTATATGTTCTATTATATCTTTACTTTCTTCGCCATCATAAGCTTTAGCGCAAATCTCGTTGCCTAATTCCAAAAGTTTGCGAAGTCTGCTTTGTTCTTGTAAAATATTTGCGTAATGTGAAAAATTGGCAGCAGTTGGCACTGCATTTGTGAGAGTTGTTATATAATCTATTCCACCAATTTCTGCTAACTTGCCAATTTTTTCAAGTTCACTAACTACTGTAACATAATCTATTGGTTGATTTTTTAAAAGTAAATCTCTCATAACTGCAAAAACAGTTTGGTGAATACCGCTATAAAAATCTTCAACACCTAATGTTGAACATAACTCGTTTGCAGCATTACTACTAATTAAAATACAACCCAAAACAGATTGCTCTGCTTCTATTGAATAAGGAACTTTTCTTGCCAAAATATTGCTTGCCACTTTTATCACCTACCATTTATCATTTGCTTTTTTTATTATCATAATTCTGTGCGTTCTGTTCTTTTAACATTTCTCTACGCTTTTTACGCTTAAAGTGTATGTATTCTTCAATAGCAACAACAGCCCCAGCCACAACAACATAAATAATAATCATAACTGCGTTTGATACTTTGCCATCAAGTAAAAAACCAAGACCTATTAAAACAGGTAACATGCAAAGAAAAGTTATTAAAAATCTTTTATAAACACCTGTAATATCTTTTCTTGTCATATTAGCTCCTTAACAAAACATTCACTTTTTAATAATTTATCACAAAAGATTTTTATTGTCAATTAATACAAAAATCTAGAAATAAAAAGATTTGCATGTTAGCAAATCTTTAATACATTATTTCTTCTGCCATATCTTTTTTAACTTTATTAACAACTTTATGCTTTTTAACAAAGTTACAATTTTTAATTATATATAATTCTTCTTGATAGTCAGCTAATTTTTTAAATGTTTCTACTATATTTTTGTACGCTTGTTGATTATCTTGTGCAAAAACAGTTTTTAACGCGTTAATCATTAGTTCGTAATTATTTTCTCTTATATTTATTTGCTTTGTTAAATCTTCAGTGTTTAACTTTTGAGTATTAATATATATTCTTGCACTTATATACTTTTTAAACAAAGAAAATATATAGTCTGGGCTGTCCTTACCATTTTTAGCAAGAACACTTTTAATTGTATTGCTAGCATAATCTATTTCTTGATTTAAATAGTATATAATCATTTCTATATTTTTCATAATCACCTACAAAAATATTTTACTATAAGTTATCTAAAAAATCAATAGAAGAATTTTAATTTTGTTCCATCATTTTTTTTGCACGTGCCTTTGCTCTTAACTCTCTATCAAGTATCGTTTTTCTGATTCTTAAATTTTCTGGTGTAACTTCCAAAAGTTCATCATCAGCCAAAAACTCAATGCATTCTTCCAAACTCATTTTTACTGGTGGGGTAAGCCTTAATGCTTCATCACTTGAACTTGAACGAGTGTTTGAAAGATGTTTTTCTTTGCACACATTTATTGTTAAATCTTCATTTTTAGGGTTACGGCCTACAACCATTCCACCATAAACATCAACATTTGGTCCAATAAACAAATCTCCACGTTCTTGTGCATTGAATAATCCATAAACAATACTTTTGCCATTTTCAAACGCAATCAAACTACCCATATTACGTCTTACAATATCGCCCTTATATGGCTCATAACCATGATGCACACTTGTTAGCACGCCTTCACCCTTTGTATCTGTTAAAAACTCACTTTTGTAGCCAAATAGGCCACGGCTAGGTATTAAAAACTCCATTTTGATTCTGCTACCATGGGTTGTCATATTTACAAATTCGCCTTTTCTAACACCCATTTTACTCATTACTGAACCCATGCAATCTTCTGGAACATCAACAACAAGACGGTCAATTGGCTCTAACTTTGTGCCGTTTTCATCATACTTGTACAATACTTTTGGCATTGATACTTGAAATTCATAGCCTTCTCTTCTCATATTTTCAATAAGAATTGAAAGATGCATTTCTCCTCTACCGCAAACTCTAAATGCTTCGGTTGTATCAGTTTCATAAACTTTTAAACTTAAATCTTTTTCAGCTTCTTTTAAAAGTCTTGCACGCAAATGACGACTTGTTACAAACTTGCCTTCTTTGCCAGCAAATGGACTATCGTTTACACTAAATGTCATTTCTACACTAGGTTCACTAATCTTTACAAATGGCAATGCTTCAACTTGACTAGCACTGCAAACAGTGTCACCTATTCTAAAATTTGGTGTGCCAGCAATACAAACAATATCGCCAAACTCACTTTGTTCGTGTGCAACTTTTTTCATACCTTCAAACTCATAAAGTGCTGTAACTTTACATTTTTCATCTGGTTTTTCGCCAAAAAAGTTTGTAACAACAATTTGTTCGTTTGTGTGAACTGTACCTCTAACAATTTTACCAATCGCAAGTTTACCAACGTAATCATTGCTTTCGGTAGAACTTACAAGCATTTGGAAGGCGCCATCTGGGTCACCTTCTGGTGCTGGGATATAATCTACAATCATATCAAGAAGTGGCATAAAATCTTTGCCTACAACGCTTGGATCTAAGCTTGCGCCACCAGTTCTTGCACTGGCATATACAAATGGACTATTTAATTGCTCATCTGTTGCATCTAAATCCATCAAAAGTTCCAAAACCTCATCCTTAACTTCGGCAAGTCTTATGCCCGGCTTATCTATTTTGTTTACAACAACAATAACTTTTAAGTTAAGCGCAAGTGCTTTTTCCAAAACAAATCTTGTTTGTGGCATTGGCCCTTCAAAAGCATCAACAATTAATAATACTCCATCAACCATTTTTAAACTTCTTTCAACTTCTCCGCCAAAATCAGCATGTCCTGGAGTATCAACAATATTAATCTTTATACCATTATGCATGCAGCTGCAATTTTTTGCCAAAATAGTAATGCCTCTTTCTCTTTCTAAGTCATTACTATCCATAACTCTATCTGATACTTGTTGATTTTCTCTAAACACGCCACCTTGCTTTAACATCTCATTAACTATACTTGTTTTGCCGTGGTCTACGTGTGCAATAATTGCAACATTTCTTAATCTTTCGTTTTTCATATTTTCCTCACTAATTAAATACAATATGGGATAAATTTTTAATCACTTTGAACGATTAAATATTGTATTCTTAAAAAAATAGGCAAATGCCTAAAAATTAACTTGACTATTATATCACAATGTTTTGCAATTTATCAATAGTTTAAACAAAAAAAATGGCAACAATGTTGCCAAAATTTTTATCTGGAAAACTGATATTTTAATTATTATCAACTTCATCTATGTTTTGATTTTGTGTTTGCAAAACTTTTTTATTTTTACTTTCTTTAACCTTAACCACTATTGTAAGAATTAATGCAACGCCTAAACTAATAACTATTGCAAGCATGTACCAAGTGTATGGCTTAACTTTTATTTGATAGGTGTGTATCATGCCACCTTTTTCTTTATCTAAATCACTTGCCGTAAAGTGCCACTCATGCACTTTTATGCCATTTGCAGTTGTATAACTATTTTGTGCATCACTATATAATTTTGTGTTTGGTGTGGCGTAATAGAAATTATACTCCATATCTTTTAAACTAAACACACCACCAAAGTAATCAACAAAATGTTGTGCAATTTCACTATTCTTTAAATCATAAAATGGAGACTCTGATTCTGTTTCTGTCTTTACATAAAAAGCATGGTTTTCAATAATCTTTTCACTGGTATCTTCATCATCTGGATATATATTATGAAAATAATAGTACGCATATATCGTGTTAAACTTTATTGATATTGTGCAATTTATATTATCGCCATCTTGTGTCCATTCATAATTAGGCCTGTATCTCCACTCAAAATTGTAGAGATATCTAACAATATTCATTTGACTTAACGTATAGTTATAAATATCACTAAACAATACTGTTTTGCCATCATAAGTTTTTAACTCATCTGTCATATTGTGAGAACTTGCAAAGTGACCTACTGAATTATTAACCACATTGTTTGCTATTGTTTGTATATGATTTTTTAAACCATCATTGCCATCTATAGTTTTGCCTGCATCAGTAACTTTTTTGTAACTAAAAGATACATTTACAGCTTGTGTAACAGAGCCATCTGTGTCTATTTTTAAAACATAACTAACACTGCCACAGCCACAAAGTGCAAAAATAGAAAAAACGCATAAAAGTATTGCTAAAATTTTTTTTCTCATAATGATATTATATTATATTTTTAAAAATATTAAAACAAAAAATAACTATTTGAACAAAATTGAAATCAAACTGTTTTTATTTTAATGTTACTAATTGTATATTTTATTTTTTTAGGGTAAAAATATGGTTAAGGAGTAAACATGAAAGGTAAAGTAAATTTTAACGAAAGTGAAACATTAAAAAATTTGGCACGAAGTTTTGCCAGCGAATGTATGGAGGGTGCAAAATAT
>CAMOCI010000068.1 GCA_946610635.1 uncultured Clostridia bacterium
TGTCTTTGTTTGTAATATTTTTTAGAATTTGTGTGTGAATACAAAAACCAACAAATATTAAATATTTTGATATATTCAAAAAAAAAGCCTATATATCAACTAAATATATATCTGTGCAACTTTTAGTTGAGTATAAAAAATTGCAAAATTAAAACTTATGTGTTATAATTTTTTTGTAAAAACAAGGGTGAATAATGTTAAATAAATATAGTAAAATCATTTATGAAAACAGAGTAAAAAATAATTTAACTCAAAAGCAACTTGGAGAAAAACTTAATGTTTCTGCACAAGCAGTTTCAAAATGGGAAAATAATCAATCAGAGCCAGATATGAGAAGTATTGGAAAAATGGCTGAAATTTTTAATATATCTGTAAAAGAGTTTTTTGAAGAAATCCCCGTAAGACAAAATATTGAAAAAATCACACTAACAAATACAAATGTAAAACCAGAAAAAATTAAATTTTGGAACTTTTTCAGTTTTAATAAACCTTGGGTGTGGATGATTATCATTAGTTTGTTTGTTATTGGTTTTGGAATAGCAACTTTTTATCCATATTTTAATAAAGATGTATTACTAAGGAACAGACATGCCGTATTTTATCTTAAAACAAACACATCAAATACAACTTCCGGGTTTTTTATTGATGGACAAGGCACAGCAGTCACAACTTATAATACGATAAAAAATGCTCAAAGTGCAACAATTGGGTTTGAATATGATGATGATTCGTATAAATATAATGTAGAAAAAATACTTGGATATGATGCAGAACTAGATATTGCAATAATAAAAGTTGATATAAAGAATGATAAGTATCTAACACTCAAAAGCAGTGATGTAAGCATTGGTGAAAAAATATACACTGTAAGTTATTTAACTGCCATTGGCATAGACGAAACTGTTATTTCAAAAATTACAACATCAAATGATTATCAGTATTATCAACTATTATCCATTTCAATAAAGAAAGGTGGTGCCGTGATAAACAAAAATGGAAAAGTGATTGGCATAATCACCACCGCATTTAGTGGTGATGCAGGTATGTCAGTAGCAATTCCAACAAGATATATAACAAGTATTAAATGCGATAAAGATATAGAACTTGAGCAAAATGAAAAATACAAAATCAACAATTACACAATTGAGTTTGATGGCAATGGTGCAACAAATGTAATGTCGGAGCAGTATATACCATACGATCAAACAGTCAAACTCAACAAAAACCAATTTGTTTATGAGGGCTATGAATTTGTTGGTTGGAAATGTTATGGCAAAGACTATGCTGATGAACAAAAAGTTAAAAATCTCACACCACGTCGCACAAAAATAACAATGATTGCTCAATGGCAAATAATTCAACACCCAATAAGTTATGAGTTGGATGGTGGAATGAACCATGAAGAAAATCCAACAATATACACAATACAAAATGAAAATTTTGAGCTCAAATCACCAACAAAAAATGGCTATACTTTCATTGGCTGGTATAAAGAAAGCGAACATGTCAATATGATTAGAAAAATCAATTTATTTAATAGTGAAAACTTAAAATTCTATGCCTATTTTCTACCAAACTCTGTGGCTGAAAACAAAATAACAATAGGTAGCAAAGAAGAATTAAAAAGCAAACTTGCCGATGCAAATAACAAAGATAAAAATTTCTTGCTATGTGTTGATATTGACTTGGAAAATGAAGAGTGGGATACAGGCATTACTAGTAAATTAAAAGGTGGCTTTGATGGTAACGGGCATACCATTTCCAATATTTTGTATAGTAAAAACGGAACTTCATTTTTTGGCGATTTTTCGGGAACCTATATTCAAAACTTAAAATTAAGCAATGTTTTATTAAGAACAAAAGAAAAAAGTTATACAAATACGTATTTAACAACAGGGGCTCTTGCAAGAGAAGTTAATTCAGCCACAATAGAAAACTGCTATGTCGATAATTATATTTTTGAACGTTATAGTGATAGCATTAGTTATGCGTTTTGTAAACTCACATTTGGTGGTCTTATAGGTAGTGTATCAAATTCTGTGATAAATAATTGTTATGTAACATTAAATATTTCAAAAACTTTAAAAATTTATGTTGATGATACAAATGGATTTATTGCAGGAGGTCTTGTGGGATATGCAGACAATACAACAATTTCAAATTGTTATGTGGACGGATGTTTGAGTTTTATTAACGGATATAGTAATATAAAAAACAGTTCTATTGGTGGATTTATTGGAAATGCAGTTAATACAGAAATCAATTCTTGCTATACAAATTGTGAAACCATAACAAGTTTGGATAGATATTATGATGATTATTATAAAAATAAAAGCAGTGCTTTTGTTGGATATATATCAAACTGTAGTATAAATGATAGTTATGCAACAAAAAAACTGAGATATAAGTATGATTCATATGGTTATTCTACAGCCGAAGTGTTTGTTGGGCATCGTGATACAAAATATAAATCAACAATAGAAAATTGTTTTTGGGTTGGCAATGAACACTCATTTGAATCAATACTTGAATTTGTTGAAAACAATTGGGACTCTACAATATGGCAATTTAGAGAAAGTGATAATCCAATATTCAAAACAAAGGAGTATTTATGAAAACAATAATAAATAATGAAAAAACAAAAAACAAAGATTTAATTGTTTATAAAAACTTTTGGACGGGACAAGTTAAATTAAACTATAATGGTCAAGATTTGATAAAAGTATATAGAAAGGTATATGAATATCAGTATGAAAATAAAACAACAGAAAAATTTACTATAAGCGGTAATAATTATGCCGGATTGTATATTCACCTCTTTGGTAACACAATTCAAATAGAAAGAAAATTGACATGGTATGAACTGGTTTTGGCTTTATCTATGTTTGTTGCGACTATGATTTTTGCAACATTATTCGCAACAACTGCAAAGTGTGGGGTTTGGATATCTGCTATAGTTGGTGGACTCTGTGGTGGTATTGGTGGTTTACTTGAATATTTATCTATGTATCTGTTTAGAAAGTTTGATAAGTTATATCTAAAAATAATCTTTGCTTTGGAGTTGTTAGCTGTCGCAATTTTTTCGTCTTATGTGATAACGTATGTCATATTTTAAAAACAATAAAAAAGAACTTACAAAACTAATTGTAGGTTCTTTTGCTTTTTATCTTACGGTGATTGATATTTATTTCTTAATTGATTTTTTAATTTTCTTTTCAAGTTCTTTGGTGCTTTCTTTTGGAGTCGGCAATTCTTCTGGCATAGTTCCACCAATTTCTTTAATTGCTTTTCTTACAGTTTTTCCAACTTCATAATGAATTTTGTTTGCTTCTCGTTTGTTTGTTATGTTTTCCTTTTTAAGTTTGCCTTCTGTTTGTGTTATACGGAATAGGTTGGCGGCAAGTTCTTCACTCCCCATATAGTCCAATATTTCATCATCTTCACTTATACCTTTTCTTTTTGCAATATCTTTTGCAGTCAATCCATTATACAAACCCTTGTATCCACTATCTTGAAATATGGCAAATTCAAGTGGAGTAATAACTCCAGCATTTCTTGCACTTTCTGCAAGCAACATATTCTTTTGTTTTATGTCACCACGAATAAATAATCTCTTTTCATTTTCTGAAAGTTGATTATATAGTTCTTCAAATTCTTGCTGACGAGTTTTTACGGCAAAATATGTTTGACCTTCTGCAATGATTTTCTTTCTTGGGTCTCCATTCATAACAATAAGATAACAAGCATATCTAGAAAGTTTGTAATCTAAGATTGTTTTTGTTTTTATTTTGGTTTTACCGACCTCGGCAAAACCTATTTGGTCCGCATTTTTCTTTGGTTTAGTTGGCATTTCAACCTTTTTGCCGACCTCAGCAAAATGGTCGAAAACTTCGTGTCCACTTATTTTACAAGCGATTTTTGCAGTTTCAATAACCTTATTAAAATTTGCCCATTTTGCATATTGCAATACAGGTTGTAACTCTCTTGCATACCAAAATTCAATTTCATTTTCATCAAAATGTCTAATTTTTTCAAATGTATTTTCCATGATTTTATTATAACATATTTGTTATTTTTTTGCACTTGTTTGAATATAGATTATCAATAATTTTTTAGTTGTTATTATTTTAAAGGTTGTAAATTCATGACCTTTGAAAACGTAAATTTAAGATTATCAAAATTTTTCTAACAATTTTGCTCAAAATATTCCAAAAACTGTTTAAAACTAAAAATTGTTAGATAAAATAAAATAACACAAAAAAACAATCCTTTATTTAGAATTGTCCGGTTTTACTGACGATTTTGGGTGCATTATAATTTTATTTGATACAATTTAATACTACTTAAAACTTCATTTTTGAGACTTAAAATCCCTCGGTAGCAATACCGTGCCGGTTCAAGTCCGGCTTTCGGCACCAAGAGATTTTTACGAGCATAGCGAGTGAAATCTCTTTTTTAATTCGTGCCAAAGCTAGTGCTTTTAGGCACCAAAGTAAGTAGAAATACTTACTTTTTTTGTTTTTTGTCAGTAAATACTGATAATTTTAAGCATTAAATTTGATAAAATTGCTTAAAAAGTGCTAAATTTTATCATTTTCAAGGCTATTTTTAATTATAAAAATTAACTACAAATGGGTTTTTAAACAAGATTTTTTTATGAAACTCATAATTCATGATCAAATAATTATAAAAATAATGAGAGCGTAACTCTCATTAAACTTA
>CAMOCI010000069.1 GCA_946610635.1 uncultured Clostridia bacterium
CATTTTAGAACCATCTGCTTTTGTAAGTAGCGGAAAAGTTAACGCAAAAGCAGGTTTGCCGAGTTTTCTTCTAATAAGTTCTGCACCTTCTATCATATTTGCCCATTGGTCATCGCCACCAACTTCAACTTTAACATTATATGTTTTATAAAGATGATAAAAATCATAAGCTTGCATAGGCATATAGTTAAACTCTAAAAACGAAAGTCCACGTTCAAATCTAGTTTTAAATGCATCATAAGAAAGCATTTTATTAACTGATAAATTACCACCAACTTCTCTAATAAAGTCTATATAATTAAGATTTGCAAGCCAATCCGCATTATCTACAATAACTGCACAATTTTCACCTTCAAAACTAATGAATTTTTCACATTGTTTTTTTATGCACTCAACATTGTGTTTAACTTGTTCTTTTGTCATCATTGGGCGCATATCTGTTCTGCCACTTGGGTCACCTATCATGCCTGTACCACCACCAACTAAAATATATGGTTTATGACCTGCTTTTTGAAGGCGTGATGCCATAACAAGTGTGGTAAAATGACCAACATGCAAGCTATCAGCAGTTGGGTCAAAGCCCACATAAAAACTAACATGCTCTTTTTCAAAAAGTTCCTTTAAATCATCTTGATATATTGCTTGTTTAACAAGTCCTCTTTCTTGTAATTCTTCAAATACGTTTTTCATAAATTCTCCATTTAGTAATATAATTTTTATTTATTTTATTCTAATTGTAATTATTTAACCTTTGCAAAATTAAAATATTTCCAAGGCATTTCATCTTCTGGTGGATAGCAAACAAAAGTTAAAATTTGATTTGTTATTGGATGTTTAAAACATAGTTTATAACTCCAAAGTGCCAAGTTCCAGCCTTTTAAAATATCCCCGCCATATTTTACATCGCCAAACACTGGACAATTAATATTTTTCATTTGTACTCTTATTTGATGACTTCTGCCAGTTAGCAAATCACATTTTACAAGTGATAATTTATCGGTTTTATCTAGCACCTTGTAAACAAGTTCTGCCTTTTTTGCGCCAGTTTCTAGTTGTGGAACAACTTTAACAACATTATTTTTTTCATCTTTTTTTAAATAATTAACTAAATAATCAGTTTCATATTTAGGTGTACCAACAACAACAGTTAAATACTCTTTTTGTGTTTCACCTTCTCTTATTTGTTTGCTTAATCTTTCTGCACATTTACTAGTTTTTGCAAAAACCATAAGACCACCTGTTGGTCTATCTAGTCTGTGTACAAGCCCACAATATGCTTCGCCTGGTTTGTTGTACTTCTCTTTTAAATATTCTTTGCAAAGTGTCAACATATCTTTATCTTTGCTTTCATCCGCTTGACTAGGCACATTTTGTGGCTTAATTACAACCAAAACGTGATTATCTTCAAAAACAACTTCCATTTTTATATTTCCTTATAGTAAAATTTGTTAAAGAAAAATTATATCAATAATTTTCTAAAATATTATTTATATCCATTATATCTGCAACACTAATTATACCAAGTGGTTTTTCGTATTCTGAACCACTTTTTGTTACAATTATCACCATAACTTTTCGGTTGCGATAAAACGTATTAAGCGCTTGTTCTAGTGTTATGTTTTCATCAGCAAGTGCAAAGTAGGTATCAGATATTTGATTGCTAACTATCTCACCAATTGTCATAACTTTGCAAAATTCGTCCATTTTTCTGTTGTTTAGCATTGCTTTGCCTATTGCATCTAAAAGCCTTTGTCCATTTGCAATACCAATAAGTTTTTCACCGTCATAAACGGGTAAATTACTATAACCACTCTTGCTGATTGTTTCTACAACAGTTTTAACGCTGTCTTGCGATTTTACACATAAAACATCTTTTTTACAAATACTATCAACAACCCTAGGTGGCGTGCATATTAGTTTTGCAATATGCTCTAATTTTTCTACAACATTAAGATGTGGCTCGGCAATTATATCTTGCTCATTACCACTATGCACTATAGCATTTCTTAGCCTAGAATAATCAATCAAGTCATCTTCATACTTTCTTACAACGCTATTTATCACAACACAACGTCTAATAACATCAGTAAAAGCCATTGCCCGTTTAAAATTATATTGATTTCTTAAACTGTGATCTATGCTGTTATATGCAATTAAAAATCTTTCTGCATTTGTCATAGGTATATTATATCAAACAATACAAAAACTGCAAACTTTTTTGTTATAAATATTAAAATGCATAAAATTTAACTTTATTTGCCAATAAATAACAAAAGTTTAAATATATTTTTTTTCTTTTATACCAACTTTTAACAATAAAATATATATTTTTACTTGAAAAAAAAATTAAAATGGTATATTATATTATTGCTGTGCTATGTGGGGAGTTAGCGGTGCCCTGAACTTGCAATCCGCTATAGCAAGGCAGAATATCTTTCTAGGGAATTCAAGGGTAAACAGAGAGTTTGCAAGCTGCGTTGAAATCAAGGTCTTGTGCAACAAAAGGCTGCGAATCATGTCAGGTTCGGAAGGAAGCAGCATTAAACAGATACTTTTGTGTGCCATGAGGGTGCTTTGATGGAGCAACTTGTAAATTAGATCATTTGTGTTTGGTTCTCAAAAAAGATTGCACAGCTTTTTTTAGATTATTATTACCACAATTATTGTGGTATTTTTTTATGTAAAATTACACTAAAAAATGCAAGAAAAACTTGCATTTTGAAATCAATTTGCTATTAATGTAAATTTATTTTTTTTGTAAAATTTTATTAAATTATTTTGTTAATTCATCAAATGGTGTAATATCTCTTTTAAGTTTGTGATAAAGTGTCGCATCATACATATGTTTCATAATTTCTTTGATATTAGCACCAACAACTTCTGTAGCAAAATCATACATATAACTATCATCGCCGCTTTTAATAACCTTGTCTTGTAATTCTTCAAGTTTTATATATGGTCTAAATTTCTTACCACAAACACAGCTAATAAATTTAGCATATTGAAGTGCCATCACTACATCATTCCATTCCAAAACTTGTTCTGTAAGACTAGACAAATAGTCAAAATCATCTTTTGATGGGTTTTCTTTACATAACACTCTACCCGCTTTATCAAAATACATTTGAAGCATATCATGTCTTAAAATAAAATCTAATTCTTTTTGTTTCATATATCACCTCTCACCTCTTATTTATTTTTATTATTTAGTTGAGCAAGCATAACTGGGTCGATAGCTTCCAAAAACTTTTTTAATATTTTATCTTTATCATAAGGTACATCCAAAATTTCGTAAGTAATTACTGGTATGGACACACTTTTAAGCGCTTTAATTACAGCTGGGTCAAGTTCTTGTATTGTGCTATCCGTTATACTTGGATAATATGTATCAATAACTGCAACAGGCTCCATTGTTGAAACTTTAACAACACAAAGGTCAACGTGCTCCTCTTTTACCGCATTAAACAAAATCAAATTTCCACCATTTGGTTTTACAATTTCATCAATACCAAGTTTTGGTATAATCATAAACTCTTTTGGTAAAACTGACCTAAACATATAATAAAATTCAAGTTCCTTTGGCCAAAGTATAGGTGTATGTTTTTTTAATGCCCCACTCCCGTTAAAATTATCCCAATTAACTTTTTTAGAACTATTGGTTACTTTTTTGTTTAATTTTATTGATAATATAATACCAGCTACTACAGCACCAGCAAAAATAATCAATCCAAATATTAATGCTAAATCTACTTGTAACAATAAACTCTTCATTATTTACCCCTTTGTACCTATATTATATCAAAAGAATAATCGTTTGTAAATACCTATTTAAAACAAATATTAAGTATGCCAATCAATTTCTTTTTGCCCATGAGATAGCAAAAATTGATTTGTTTTTTTAAAGTGTTCACAACCAAAAAATCCACCATAGGCAGAAAGTGGGCTTGGATGCACTGTTTTTAATACATAATGTTTTTGAGTATTTATATTTGCACCTATTTTTTGTGCACAGCTACCCCAAAGTAAAAATACAATAGGTTTTTCTCTTTGGTTTAATAAATCAATTATCTTTTGTGTTAGGTTTTCCCAACCCATGCCTTTGTGACTATTTGCATGACCTTTTTGAACTGTTAAAACACTATTAAGTAGCAAAACACCTTGCTTAACCCAATTTGTTAAGTTACCATTGATATTTTGATAGCCATATTCATTTTTTATTTCTTTAAAAATATTAACAAGACTTGGTGGCAACTGCACGCCATTTTCAACACTAAAAGACAGTCCATGTGCTTGATTAGGCTCATGATATGGGTCCTGACCAATAATTACAACCTTAACATCTTCATACTTAACATGATTTATGCTATTAAAAACTTTTTCTGGCACAGGATATATAATTTTTGTTTTATACTCTTGCTCCAAAAATTTTTCTAATTTTTTGTAATATGGTTTTTCAAATTCATCTTTTAAAAGTTCGTACCAATTTTGAGATATAATAAACATATAATAATTATATATTTTTTATATAAATTAAACAAATAAAAACTACTATTATTGCCAATATAATCAAATTGTTAAGCAAACTATTCTTTTAACTTAACACACACA
>CAMOCI010000070.1 GCA_946610635.1 uncultured Clostridia bacterium
CGTCTTTTTGTCATGAACATTGATGGTTCAAGCGTTTGGGCTATGACATTTCATAGCATGTGTTGCAGAATCTTAAGACAAGAAGCAAAATTTTTGGGCGGAACATATAATTCAAACTTTTCTATTTTTGATGAGCAAGATAAAAAAACAGTTATTAAAAAAATAGTTAAAGACCTTAATATTAAAGATGAAAGTTTGGTTAGCGAGGTTGATGATAAACTATCAAAATATAAAATGAGCAATATGACTTTTGATGAGTACAAAACAATTTGCTGTTTTACTGCAAATGATAAAATTGTTTTTGACGTTATGCAAAAATATGAAGAACGTTTGATGCAAGAAAATGCTATGGACTTTGATGATTTGATTAATAAAACTTTATGGCTGCTTAAAAATAGTGAGTTTGTGCGTGAAAAATATCAACAGCAGTTTAGATATATTTTGGTTGATGAATTTCAAGATACAAACGAAACGCAGTACGAACTTGTTAAGATATTAGCAGGCTACCATAAAAATATTTTTGCAGTTGGTGATGAAGACCAAAGCATATATAGTTGGCGTGGTGCAAGTATTAATAATATTAAAAGATTTTTAAAAGATTTTGAAAATGCAAAATTATATAAGTTAGAGCAAAATTACAGAAGTACAAAAAATATTATTAAAAATGCAAACAAGATAATAAAAAATAATAAAAACAGGATAGATAAAACACTTTTTACAGAAAATTTAGATGGAGAAAATGTTGTATATAACAAAAGCTATACTGATAGAGATGAGGCAGATTTTGTAACAAAAAAGATATTTGAACTTGTTACTTTTGACGGCTATAAGTATAGTGATATTGCTGTGCTTATGCGTTTGAATGCTTTAACTCGTAATTTTGAAGAAAAATTTGTGGCATACAACATACCATATAAAGTTTTTGGTGGATTAAAGTTTTATGAGCGTGCAGAGATAAAAAATGTTATGGCATACTTAAAACTTATTGTTAATCCTTTTGATGATGTAAGTTTTATGCGTATTGTAAACTTTCCTAAACGTGGCATAGGTGATGGCGCAGTTGCAAAGTTGCAAGAGCATAGCTACGAGCAAAGTTTATTAAATGCGGTACTTTGTTTAAATGATAATGAAACAGGTACACTTGCAAGATTTTTGCCTTTTAAACAATTAATGCAATCTTTAATTCAAAAATCAAAAGAGTTAAACACCTTTGATTTTGTTAAAGCAGTTGTTGACGATACAAATATTTTGGCAGAATATGATACAGATAGTGATGAAGACATTAACAGAAAAATGAATATTGGAGAACTTTTGCAAAATGTAAAAAATTATCAGGATGACAACCCAGATAAAACTATTGCAGATTTTTTGCAAACTGTTGCACTATCAACAGATATTGATGGTTATGAAGAGAATAACAATACGGTAACGCTTGCCACAGTGCATAGCGTAAAAGGCTTGGAGTTTAAAGTTGTGTTTATTGTTGGGTTAGAAGAAAAGTACTTTCCTATAATTAGGTTAGATAGCACTGATTTAGAGATAGAAGAAGAACGCAGACTTATGTATGTTGCAATAACAAGGGCAAAAGAAAGATTATTTTTAACTTGCTCAAAATCACGTTATATGTATGGCAAACAAAACTTTTCAATGCCAAGTAGGTTTTTAAAAGAACTTGGCTATGAGCAATCACAAAGTGATTTATTGCAAACTCAAAATTATGTTTCTGGTCGTTATGGACAAAATAGTTATGATGAAGATTATACTGGCGGCTATTCTTATGGTGAAAAAAAACCAACTCAATTTGGTGGCAGTTTAAATAGTTTTATGCACAAAACAGTATCTAGCAAAAAAGATATTAATTTTGCAAATGGCGATAGAATTTTTCATAGCAATTTTGGTGTGGGCTATATCGTTTTTGTTGATGAAACTAACCGAACAGCAAAAATAGATTTTGAAAAGTTTGGTAATAAAGTTTTAAGCATAGACTTTGCACCTTTAAAAAAGTTATAAATTTTTGGAGTTTTTATGAATGATAAACTAGAAAGAATGAAAGAACTTGTAGAAGTAATAAATTATCACAACTACAATTATTATAGTTTAGATAATCCCACAATTAGCGATGCTGAGTGGGATAAACTTTATGATGAACTACTAAGTTTAGAGAGTGAAACAGGCATAATACTCGCAAACAGCCCATCAAAAAGAGTAGGTGGAGAAATACTTTCTAGTTTTAAAAAATATAATCATGAAGTTAATTTGTATAGTTTGGAAAAATGTAATACTTACGATAGACTTAAAGATTGGGCAGAAGATATAAAAAAGAAAAATGCTGATGCAAAATTTTTTGTAGAGTATAAGTATGATGGTTTAACTGTTAGTTTAACTTATGAAAATGGCGTTTTGATAAATGGTGCAACTCGTGGAAATGGCAGCGTGGGAGAAGATGTTACCGAGCAAGTTAAAACAATTAGAACAGTGCCACTTACAATAGATTACAAAGGTAAAGTTATTGTGCAGGGTGAAGCAATTATGAAATTAAGCGAACTTGCAAAATATAACAAAAATGCAACCGAGCCACTTAAAAACGCACGTAATGCTGCTGCTGGTGCTGTTAGAAATTTAGACCCAAAAGTTACAGCAAGTCGCAATTTAGATGTAATTTTTTATAGTGTGAACTATATTGATAACACCGACATAAAAAATCAAGTTGAAATTTACAACTTTTTAAAACAAAACAAGTTTAATGTTATAGATAAATGGCAACTTTGCAGTAGTTATGAAGAAATTGAAGATGCAGTAAAAGCAATTGATGACTTGCGTGGCAGTTTAGACTTTTTGATTGACGGCGCTGTTATAAAAGTAAATGATATTGCAGAAAGAAAGCTATATGGCTATACAGCAAAGTTTCCTAAATGGGCAATAGCATTTAAGTATGCTGCAGAAGAAATGAGCACAAAACTAAATAGCATAACTTGGCAAGTTGGCAGAACAGGCAAAATAACACCTATTGCAGAAATTGAGCCAGTAGAGCTTGCAGGTGCTACAATAAAAAGAGCAACGCTTAATAATTATAATGATATATTAAGAAAAAAGATTAAGCTAAATGATTATGTTTTTGTAAGACGTAGCAACGAAGTTATACCAGAGATTTTGGGAGTAGCGAGAGAAACAGAAGATAGCATGCCTATTCAAAAAATAGAATACTGCCCAAGTTGTGGTGCAAAACTAGTAGAAATAGGTGCAAATTTGTTTTGTGTTAACACATATCATTGCCCAGAGCAAATTAAAGATAGAATAACACACTATGCATCTCGTGATGCCATGAACTTGGTTGGAATAAGCGATAAAACCGTTGCACAATTATATAGTGTTTTGAGTGTTACAAACATTGCAGATTTATACAAACTAACGGCAGAAGATTTATCTAAACTAGAAGGTTTTAAAAGTAAAAAGATAACAAATTTACTTGATGCGATAAAAAAATCAAAAGACGTAGAACTCAGTCAATTTATTTATTCTCTTGGTATATCAAACATAGGCAAAAAAAGTGCTAAACTACTTGCAAAAGAGTTTAAAACATTTGATAATTTTAAAAATGCAACAATAGAGCAAATAAACAACATTTTTGCTTTTGGTGATGTTATGAGTGAAAGTATTGTAGAGTACTTTAAAAACTTAAACAATGTATCAATCATAGATAAATTATTTGAAAGTGGTGTAAAAATTAAAGAATATAAAAGTTCAAACAGTCAAAAACTATCTAGCCTTGTATTTGTTTTAACTGGAACACTACCAACATTAAGCAGAGAAGAAGCAACAAAAATTATTGAAGATAATGGTGGCTCAGTGTCTAGCTCTGTTAGTAAAAAAACAGACTTTGTGTTGCTTGGCGAAAATGCAGGTAATAAACTAGATAAAGCAAAGTCACTTGGTATAAAAACAATTAGTGAAGCAGAGCTTTTAAAAATGGTTAGTTAGTTTTGTATAATTGCTACAAAATTTTGTACGATTAGTAAAATTAACATTTAAATTACTTGAAAAAAGTTATGTTATAAAATATAATATACAAGTTTAAAAGGAAGAATAAGATGGAATATAAAAAAGTTATTATTGATGGTTATGGCGGAGATAATGCTCCTGTTGAAGTTTTAAAAGGCGTTAAAAAAGCCATAGATGATATAAAAGATTTAAAAGTTGTTATTACAGGAAAGCAAGAAGAACTTGAAAGTGTTGCAAAAGAAAATGGTTTAAATTTGCAAAGTGGCAGAGTAGAAATTATTGATGCCAGAGATATTATAACAAATGATGACACACCTACAGTTGCAATAAAACAAAAAACAGATAGTTCGCTTGTTAAAGCTTTTGATATTCTAAAAACGGATGAAAGTGCTATTGGTTTAGTATCTGCTGGTAGTACAGGCGCAGTTCTTACAGGTGGATTTTTAAAAGTTGGCAGAATAAAAGGCGTATCAAGCCCAGTTCTTGCACCAGTTATTCCAACAGTTAAAGGCA
>CAMOCI010000071.1 GCA_946610635.1 uncultured Clostridia bacterium
TACACCGAGTGCTTCTGCACCTAGTTCTCTGGATACAATTATTCGCATAAAAAAGCCTAAAGCTCTTAAGAGTAGTGAAAATAATGTTATTATAAATACGGACTTAAATAGGTTTTTTATGATTATATCTCCTTTTTATTTTTTCAGTTTTAATTATAAAATTTAAAAATTTATATATAAATTTTTTGTCCTATAAACACATAGTCATTTTCTAAATTGTTTTTTTGCCTTAAATCCTCTGTGGTTGTGCCATGATTGTTAGCAATTATTTGCAAAGTATCAAATGGTTTAACAACATAGCAAATAAAATTTGTTTTTGGCAAAAATAAAATTTTACCTTTATATAAATTTCCCGGGTTATTGTTTTTTATATAATCAATGGGTACAGAAAACATCTTAGATATTTTTTCATAAGTATCATCAAAATCAACTTCATAAAACACATTGTTTTTTGTGTTTGCATTAAAAACTTTAATTTCCATATCAAAAATAATATATGATTTATAGTAATAAAAAATAATTGCTTTTGCAAAAAATAATTTTATAAAATGTTTATTGATTATTCAACATTTTAAAGTAGATAAAATTTAATCAAAATAAAATAATTTGCATTGGTTAATGCATAAAAAAAAGCAAACAATTTATGTTTGCTTTTATATTATTTTTTTAATTTTTCAGCTTTTTCTAAAGCTTTTAAATCTTCAAGTTTTTGTCTGTATCTCTTGTTAGATTCTTGTTTGTTCTTTTCAACTTGTTCAAGTTTTGCTTGAATATTTTTATATTCTTGTTCAAGTTTTTCAGCTTCAGGACTATTTTTTTGTTTTGCTATGTTTAATTGTTCAGCAATACTATTTTGCTTTGCTTCTAATTTAAACTTTTGTTCTTTAAATTGTCCAAGCTCAATCTTGTGACTTGATGCAAGTTTTTTGTAATTATCTTTTGAATATGGTTTTTCAATTTTTGGTTTTTTATGAGATTTTCTTTTAACATTTCTTAAAATTACACCAACAACTGCAACCAAAATTGCAAGACCTGTGATGATAGAAGGTACAAGTAACCAGTTAAAGCTTACACCACCATTATCTTTGTTTTCATCATCTTGTTCTTCTTCAACATCGGTATTACCAACAGCAAGTATGTTATCAATGCTACTATCTTCTTCAAGTGGTTTAATACCATTTGTGTATTCTTCACTTGTTATTTTTTCAACGCTTGTTGTAGAGTAGTAAACAACACCACTAGTTAAGGAATTTTCACTGCCAAGTGAAAGTTGTAATTTTACATTGCTTTCTTTTGTACAATTAATATACATTGTGTATGTCTTCCACTCACTATCTGTATTAATGCCAGTAAATTCTGCCTCAATGCCATCTAAACTAACACTTGCACCATAAGGATAAACTGAATTGTTTTTTGTGTTTGTTTTTTTGCTATCCTCTTGTTGGCTAAGGTTATCAGTTTTTAATGTAACACTAACTTTATAGTAGTTGTCACTTTCAAATTTATAACTATTTTTGCTTTGATATGTGTAATAGTTGTCACCTACTGATTTAATCATTAGTAAATTTGTACCTTCATTGGTAGGGTGACCTGGTGCATCCCATTCAGTTGCATTGTAACCTTCTGCTGTTCCATATTTTGAACTATCTATAACACCTGCAGTTATAGTGCCAACATCTCCTTCATGACTATTTATATCCCAATCGTTAGGTGCATAAATACCTGGTATTTCTCCAGTAGATGCACTAGGAATATTAGACCAATCATTTTTTACTAAATCAATCTTTTTATCTGCTGCTAAGCTAGAATAGTTTTCTTCTGTTAAAGATGTGTTAAGTATAATATTATCGAATAAAGCATATCCTGTGCCCTCGGCATTTTCACCAAGAGAAAGTTGTAATGTAACTTCTTTTTCTTCATAACCTGTGTGTATTAGTATTGTGTATGATTTCCAACTTCCATTTGTATCAATATTTACTATTTCGCCAAGTGTATCGCCGTCACATACAAGTTTGATACCTGCTTTTGCAGCGTTGAGTTCTGTTGTTAAAACATCAATAGTAAGTTTAGAATAACTATCTGCTGAAAGTTTTACGCTAGAACTTGTATATTTTTGATTATTGCTTGTAATATTCCCAATCATAAGCACATTATTGTTTGGATATGATGGGTTAATAGCTTCGATTACTGGATTAGTTAAAGTTGCAGTGTTTATAATTCCGTTTTTAATAGTTGCATTTTCATTTTTTGAAGATAATGTCCAATTTTCTGGTGTATATGGGTAACTATCATTAACACTATCAATGTTAATTAAATTAAAAGTACCATTTTTGAAATCTGTTTCGGTTGTATATTTGTTTAAGTTTGCTATTGTTCCATTTGATGAATTAGAAGAATAGTCGTTAGAAGTTATTTTTTGCATTGTAAAATTATCAAAAAGAGCATAACCTTTTTCATCAGCCTCTTCAGTACCTAGCCAAACTTCCAAATTTAATTCGGTATTTATCAAACTATTGCCTTTAATGTAAAAAGAGTATTCCTTCCAATCATTAGAGTAACTGCTTGTATAGTCAGTTGTTTTTATGTCGTTTATTGTAAATGTTTGTGATTCATAACTAGAACCATTGTAGTAGTAAGGATTATCTGTGCCATCACTCTTTGTTTGATTAGTGTATGGGTTACGTTCAATAAGTTTTACTGTTGCACCATTTTCCAAACTGCCAGTTTTTGCTAGGAAACTTAATTTATACAATGTATTTTTTTCTGCTGTAAAGTAAGAGCTTTCGTATCCAACATGACCTTTTTCAAGGTTATTTATAACAAGTGCATATTGGTTACCATAAACATTTGTGTTTTGTATATCATCATTAATTTTAGTATCATCTTTGTTAAAAATTTCGATGTTAAATCTGCCATTTATTGTTTGAGATGCACTGTGTAAATTGCTTTTGTTACTAATTTTCCAGTCGTTTTCAGATAGTTCAGTTTCAAAACTAGAATTCATAACAAAGCCTTCAACTTGCTCACTTTCCAAACTGATATATTTATACTTTGCTTTTGTTGATTTATCGTTTTGAAGTAGAGTATTAAATGATGCATCATCATAGCTATTTGCAGAAATGCTATCAAAGAAAACCGCACCTGTACTTTTGCTGCCAAAACTTGTACCAAGCCAAAGTTCCAAATTTACAGTTTCTGATGATAAATTGTTTGTTTTAACATAAATTTTGTGCTCAACCCACATTCCATTTGTGTTAATGTTTAAAATATTTGATGATTTTTCAAGTTCTGCGTTACCAGAAAGTCTAGCACTACCAAATGCACCTTTTTGAGTATATGCTTTAAATTTAATAACATATCCTGTGCTATTAGATAAACTAATATCACTGCTTTTATATCCAGAAGAAGCTGTTGAAGTACCAGCGTTAATCATAAGTACTTGCTTGTCACTCATGCCTGTATATTGTCTTGGTAAACTTGATAATTTGTAACTATTCTCAACTTTTTCTGTCGTTACAATATCTGTATCAAGAGTAATAATACCTGCTGTTACCGTTTCTGGTTTGTTAATTGCTGTCCAACTACTTGCATCAGTTGGTAAATTTGTACTAGAAGTAATGCTTGGATTTTCAAAATTTTCATTGCTAATAGCAACACTTGCAGAATAAGCATCAATTGTTTCTTTAACTAATTTTGTTTTTGATAAGCCTATGCCAGCAAAGCCAAAAGTAGAAGCAAGCATTGTTGTTGCTACAACACCAGCCAAAACCTTGTTTTTGTTTACTAATTTTGTTTTGTTTTTGTTAACTATATTATTGTTCATAATTCACCTTTTGTTATTTTTATAAATAGACTTATCTATTATATATAAATTTTTCCTAAAATGCAAATGATAAACAATAATTAGTTAATTTTTTTTTAACATATTGACATTATCAACAATTGCTTTTTATTGTTTACATTTGTTTTTTTAATAATAAAAATATATTTTGTAAATTTTTACTCAAAATAGTTTTGTGAAAGATAAAATAAGTGTTGGTAAAATTACAATATGTGCCCTATGTGGTATTTTTGTAGGCTTTTTTAATGGCTTTTTTGGGGGCGGTGGAGGAATGATTGTTGTACCGCTATTAATTTTTGCCTTGGGATTGCAGGAAAAAGAAGCGCATGCAACTGCAATTTTAACAATATTACCTATCTCACTTGTAAGTGCAATAGTTTACATTGTAAAAGGCAATGTAGATTATTCAAGTTTGGGGCTAACTACGATAGGATTTATTTTGGGCGGAGTTGTTGGTGCATTTTTGTTAAAAAAATTAAATAATAAAGTCATAAGAATTATATTTTCACTACTTATGATTGTAGCAGGTATAAAAATAATTTGGTGAGTTTATGAACATTATTTTATTTATTTTATGCGGGTTAGCTGGAGGAATTTTAGGTGGTATGGGTATGGGCGGTGGTACACTGTTAATCCCACTTTTAACCATAGTATTAAATGTAT
>CAMOCI010000072.1 GCA_946610635.1 uncultured Clostridia bacterium
AAAAAGACTAACAAAAAAGAAGTTAAAGATAATAAAAAAAATAAGCCAGAGGTAGTGGCTGAAAAAGAATATTTTTTTGGGCATAAAGAAGATGAAGATATTTGGGCAAGCTTTTTAATAGAAAAAATGTTTGCACATCGTGGTTTGTGGAATAAAGAGTTGCCAGAAAATAGTTTGGGAGCATTTAAAAACGCTATTACAAAGGGCTATGCGATAGAACTAGATGTTAACCCTATTGAAGATGGTACACCTGTTGTTTTTCATGATAGTAAAATGAGCAGAATGACAGGTAAAGATAGATATATACAAAATTTAACAAGAGAAGAGTTGAAAGAAATTACTCTTTTAGATAGTGAAGAAAAGATACCAACATTAGAAGAAGTTTTAAAAGTTGTTAATGGCAAAACCCCTCTACTTATAGAAATTAAAAACCAAGATAAAGTTGGAGAATTTGAAAAGAAAGTTTTGGACTTACTTAAAAGCTACAAAGGCGAATACGCTATTCAAAGTTTTAATCCATACACATTACAGTGGTTTTATGAACATGCGCCTAAAATTTGGCGTGGTCAACTTTCAAGTTATTTTAAAGGCGAAAAATTAAGTTTGTTTAAAAAGCATATTTTAAGACGTCTTGGCATGAAAAAATATACTCATCAGAATTTTGTTAGTTATGATTTATCTAACCTTCCTAACAGATTTACAAAAAAACTAGAAATACCACTACTCTCTTGGACAGTTAGAAAGCAACAAGATTATATTAAAGCATTGCAATTTAGTGATAATATTATATTTGATAGTTTTGAACCAAAAATTTAATAAATTTAATAAAACGCTAAAATTTAAAAATAATAGGCATTTTTGCCTATTTTTTTAATGAATTTAATGCTTTTTTTGAAATTTTATATATTTTTTAAAATTTTTTACCTGTTTAAAACATTTAAAATATTAATTGCTTCGGTTTCTGTGACACCTTTAACAAGCATTAATTCGTTAACTGTTGCATTTTTTATGGCATCAATTGTGCCAAACTTTTTAAATATTAATTGCTTTTTAACTTTTCCAATACCTTGTACTTTGTCAAGCACACTTTCTGTCATACTCTTTGTTCTTTTGCTCCTATGAAAAGTAATTGCGTATCTATGCGCTTCATCTCTTATTCTTTGCAAAACTTGCAGTGCGACATCACTCTTTTTTAACTTTATGCTTTCGGCTTGATTAGGCAGAAAAACTTCTTCTTCTTGTTTTGCTAAACTGCAAAGTGATATGTTAATATTTTTTTCTTTCCAAATTTCTACGACACTAGATAATTGACCTTTGCCACCATCCAAAACAATAAGGTTTGGTGTACTAGAAAAACTTTGGTCGTCACTACTTTGTAATTTTTCTAAACGTCTTGTTAAAACTTCTTGCATAGAAGCAAAGTCATCATTACCAACAACAGTTTTAATATTAAATTTTCTATAATGTGATTTGGCTGGCTCCCCATTTAAAAACACAACCATGCTAGCTACGCTATTTGTACCACTTATATGCGATATATCATAACACTCCATTCTGTATGGTACAGATTGCAAGTTTAACACTTGTTTTAATCTTTCTATAGCGCCTAATGTTTTCATTTCTCGTGTTTTAGTTACACCAACAGATTTTTCTAAATATTCTTTAGCATTTAAACTTGCCATGTCGGTAAGTTTTTTGTTTTTACCTTTTTGAGCAACAAATAACTCGACATTTTGACCACTTTTTTGTGATAAATATTCGGCAAACTCTATGTCATCTACAATTTGACTAGGCAATACAATTTTTTTGGGTATTTGTCTATTTAGATAATACTGAGTTAAAAAAGTACTTGCTACATATTCAAAACCTTGCATGTCTGTTAAAGAAAAACTATCAACACCCATAAGTTTACCATTGCGAATAATCATAATTGTTATTGCAGAATTGATACCATTTGAAAAGTAACCAACAACATCTTGATTAAATAGTTTTGGAAATTGTGTTGTATATCTTTGCTTTAACCTGTTAAGTGATTTTATTTCATCTCTAATTTCAATGGCTTTTTCATAATTTTGACTATCACTAGCAAGCGCCATTTTTTGTTTTAAAATTTCTTCAACTTTTTTTGTATCACCTTTTAAAAAATTTATAACTTCATCAACTTGTTTTTTATATTCTGCTTTTGATATTAAACCAGCACATGGCCCACTGCATAGGCCCATACTATAATTTAAGCAAGGACGATTAGCAAATTTACCATTAATTAAATTTTTTTTACAGTTTCTTAATGAAAACGCTCTTGCAACAATCTTACAGATTTCTTCTGGTGAAATACCATTTATGTACGGACCAAAGTATTTTGCACCATCGGTTTTAACTTTTCTTGTAACTTCTAGTTTAGGAAAATCATCTGTAATATTAATTTTAATATATGGATAATTTTTGCCATCTTTAAGCAAAATGTTAAAATGTGGCTGATGCTTTTTTATTAAATTATTTTCTAACAAAAATGCATCTGTTTCACTTGGTGTTAAAATAAAGTCAAAATCAGCAATATTATCAACCAAGTTTGCAGTTTTTATTGGTTTATCGTTACCTATAAAATAACTATTAACTCGTCTTTTTAGATTTTTTGCTTTGCCAACATAAATTATGTTATTTGCTCTATCTTTCATTAGATAAACACCACTAGTTATTGGCAGCGACAATAGTTTTTCCTTAAATGATTTATTCATATTTAATATATTACCACAAAAAAATTTTTAATAAAACAATTTATAATTAATCAATCTAATGTTTTTGAATTATAATCAAATTATGATAAAATTACTATATGAGAAAACAAACTAAAAATATTTTGATAATTCTAAATGTAATTTTGGCAGTGTTCATATTTATTATGGATATTATTATGTGTGCTTTGTATAATAATTTAATTTACAAACAGATTGCATCAGCAGGAGTATGTGCCCTTGCGATAATAAATTTTGTATTTGCCATTTGTATGTGCAAAAAACAAAACTTCACATTTCATATACTAATACTTTTGGGTATACTTTTAGGCTGTGCAGGTGATTTTTTTATTAATTATAATTTTATTTTAGGCGGAGTTCTTTTTGCTATTGGACATTTAATATATATTGTTGCTTTATACTTTATTTGCAAATTTAAGTGGCAAGAAATTATTATTGCAATTATACTAGTAGCAGTATCTTTAATAATTGTATTTGTACCATATGTGAATTATGGACAATATTTAATAATAATAGTTGTTTATGCAGTAATTTTATCTTTGATGTTTGCAAAATGTTTTAGCAACTTCATCTTAAACAAAAAAACTGTTTTAAATTTTATTTTAGTAATAGCAGGATTATTATTCTATCTTTCTGATTTAATGCTACTACTCTATACATTTAAAAATGCTAGTATAATATTTGACAAGCTATGCTTACTATTGTATTTACCTGCTCAAATATTATTCTGTAATTCAATTTTAATATCAACAATTAAGCAAAATAAATAAAATTTAATTTAGGTATTGACTATAATACATATATATGTTAAAATGTACGCATAAGAGGTGATAATATGTTATTAGAAGATAGTAATTCAGTGGCAAATAGACTTGAATCAATGGTTAAAAAACAAATTGATTTTAAAGAACTAGCAAAAATATATGCCAATGATAGAGAAAATGCAGATAAAATAGTTAGCGAAATATTAGATAAGATATATTCAGAATTTTTGGCTACTTTATCAGAACATAAAACTAGAGAATTAGAAGATTTGGTGTTATTTTATGTTAATGATAGATTACCAAAAAGAACAAATTCATCAAGAGCAATTAATAATGAACTTGTAAATGCAGATTATTATCTAAGTAATGCAGTTAGCAAATATGTATCTGAACATTTAGAAAATAAAAATCAATTAAACAATAATTCTTCCAACAATTTTTCATTAAGAAAAACAGAAAAAAATGTTAAAGAATTATCTAAGATAGAAAAAATAGGTAAAAATAACCCTGAAAAAGCAAAAAAATTATTTCAAATGTTTTTAAATAAGAATAGTAAAAATAACGAAGAAATAATGTAAAAAAATACAAAAATATTATTATATTAATATTAAAAAGTCCAAGATTACTGATAAAATGGACTTTTTTTAATAAAAAGTGCAAAAATCATAAAATTAATGCAGATAAGTTGATTATGAGGCGAACGCACACTTAGTGAGATTACAAATATAATTTACATTTTACCAAACACAACAACTACATTTATTATTAAGCATTGTAAAACAAAAAAAGCAGGCTATACTTAGCCTGTTTTTAACTTGGTACGGATGAAGGGACTTGACCCCCCACGATTTCTCGCTAGGACCTAAACCTAGTGCGTCTGCCAATTCCGCCACATCCGCATAAAACAAAAG
>CAMOCI010000073.1 GCA_946610635.1 uncultured Clostridia bacterium
TTTGGTTTTGCTAACAAAACACAAACTTTGTTTGTAACTCGCGTTCCGCCGAGTTTACAATTATAATCTACACTACCAAAACAACTAAAAGCAAGGCTTTAAACCTTGCTTTCAATTGTTATTACTTTCTTTCTCCTATCACTTTTTTGCTCCAAGTTTTTTTGGCGCACTTTGGACATTTCATATATCTTGTTCTGCCCATATGCATAGAAAAATTTATTTGTTTGTAAGTTGGGATATATCTATGGTGACAATGTGCACATTCATAATACCCTGCAACTTGTTCAATTTTTAAACAAACACAAGATGCCACAATACATACCATAAAACCAAATATTATTAGCACAATTTTTAGCCACAAAGCCATCTCTATATATGCAGATATAAAGCACATAGAAAGCAAAAATATAACGCCTAATATACCTAACACAATTTCTAAATTGAGTAATCTTTTATCTGCAATCTCTTTTAGTTTTTTCATCTCAATTAAATTTTTTTCTGCCTGTTTGTTGTAATCTTCCATTTTAATTTTCTCCCCCGTTAACAATTCATTTACGCTAATATTTAGTAAATCACAAAGTTCTAACATAATTGACGAATCTGGCATAGATTTGCCACACTCCCACTTACTAACCGCTCTATCTGTTACATGTAATTTTTCAGCTAGTTGTGTTTGAGTTATATTATTTTTCTTTCTACAATCTGCAATAAATCTTCCTATTTTATACAAATCCATAACAAATTATCTCCTTACTGCCATAGTATAAATCATTTTTTATAAAATAGTCAACAAACTGTTGGTTGAGTTTGCAAAAGTAACTAAAAGAAAACCAAAACAAGATTTTGTCTTATTATTATACTTGAAATAAACCTAAATAAAATATATCAAGTAAGTATATTTATAATTAAATAATAAAATAGTTTAATCAAATATACTAATTGATATTTTGAATTTTGCCATTAGAGATTTGAAATGTAAAAGGCTTGGCAAAATGTTTATCAAAAGCATCAATATACTCACAATATATTTTATCATTTATTGGATATATATTGATAAAATCACCAAAAAATTGAGATAAATGCTCCATCTTTGCTTTTGCTTGCAAATTTGGTGACAAACATCTTTTTGCTTCTACAAAATCTCTTGCTCTTATGCATTGCAAAAAATATATCGGCAATACTTGCTCGTTAAAATCACGTTTTGGCGCTTTATTAAGATAAACAGAATATTCATCTGTTTTTTTAATATCTTCATCAATTTCAAAACATTCAACAAGCCCATGCCCTGCTATATCATATAAATTTGTTAATACTTTAAAACCATTTTCAGTTTGCTCCAAAACCGCACTATCAAAAGAAATAATTTCTGCAAAATGGTTATTGAAAACAACAGAATACTCACTATCATTTTTGCCAAAAAATTTAAGCGCTATAAAATCATTTTTAAGAGTTACAACTTCTGCATCTATAATTTCAAAATCAAATTTGTTACAATATTTTAATTCATTTTCAGTTTCAACTTCAACCATTCCATTTGTATAAAAATTAAAAATTAAGCCATTTTTTACTATTTTTTTACTCTTTTTTTGCAAAAAACACTCATTTTTAAGCAAAAAGTTTAAAATATATGTATTATCTTTTATTTTTATTAGCCTTACATTTTGCTCATCACAAACAAATTCTCCATCAATAAAGTTAATTTTTGCGTGATAAATATTTGAAGCATTATTTGTTAAATAATAATCTATGTTAAAACTCTTTGCAATGTCAGTACTTAATATCTTTTGCTTGTGATTTGAAATCTCAATGTAGTTTGCACCCAACAAAATTGTTAATGGTTTTTTACAATTTAATATAAAATCAAACATAATAACTCCAATATATTTTAATATATGATTTATAAAAAAAAATAATAACAATTTTTGCTTGTCGACTATATACTTTTAAATATCTTTTTAAAATTAAGATGAGTTTATTATCTATTTGCTTTAAAATTTGTAATTAAAATTATTGTATATGTATTATTTTGTTGGCAATAATCAATTTGTGAGGTAAAGATGAAACCAAAATGGAAAAATGAAGAGATTAAAAAATTATTTAATATTGTTGAAAAAAATAACACAAAAGGTAAAACAATGCTAGACAGTTTTAAGGAATATGCAAATATATCAAGCAAGCAAGTTTTAAGCATAAGAAATTTTTATTATAGTTTTTTAAAAGAACTTAAAGCAAACAAAGAACTACAAAATAAACTAAAAATTGATATATCAAAACATTACACACAAAATTTTGAACACTTTAACTGTCAAGCAGAAAATGAATTATTGCAAAAAATAGTAAATCTTACCAAAAATGGTATGTCTGTTAGAAGTGCATGTTTAACTATTGCAAACGGAGATTACAAAACAATGTTAAGATACCAAAACAAATATCGCAGTTTAATAACAAAAAATGCTTTCGAACAAAACAATACAAATAGTAAAAAAGTGAGTGCATTAAGCAAATTTTTAAAAGAGCAAAATTTAAATATGCAACCTAATATTAAAATTTTAAATAACAAAACGAGTTATATTGATGAAAAGATAAATAATAAAAACATTTGTGATGATAGCAAAAATATGGTAAAAAACAAAAAAATCAGTAAAAAAATGCCTATTTTTAATAAAAATTTATCAAAAAACGCAACAATTTTGCAATTTCCTAAAAATAATATAGTTAAAAACTATAAAGAAAAGTTAAGTGATGATGACATTAAATCTTTATTTTTGGGCCTTGTTGGCCTTGTTAAAGATAACGCAAAAAATGATAGCCAAAAAAGATATGAAGCATATTTAGAAAAAACGCAAGAAGACAATAGACGTCACTTTATAGAGCTTGAACAAAAACAGTTAGAGATTGAAAAGCTTAAACAAAATATTAATGAACTAAAGCAAAAAAATTTAATATTAAACAAAAGTTTACAAGAGTATAGAATTGATTATTTAAACAACAACCAAAATAGTTAAAATATATAAAATAAAAAAAAACAAGTTAAAACAAATTAAACCTTTGAATATACTTGTTTTTTTAATCTTCTATCCCTAGCAAGTAGTCGCTAGTAATATCAAAAAAAATTTCTAATTTTATTATATAATTGGCTTTTGGCTCATTAATACCCTTCTCCCAAAAGTCAATTGATTTTTGAGTAACACCTATCTCTTTTGCTAAAACTTGTTGAGATAGGTTTTTTTCTTTTCTTAGCATATATAAATTTTTTGAAAACTTACTTTCCATACTTTTATAATAGTAGAAATTTACTTAAAATAAGGTAATAAGTTATTTAATATGGTTTTATAAAGTATTGTCGCTCTGTTCAATATCACTATATTTTAGAATATTTAATTTTTTAACTAATATTTCTAAAGCTTTTATTTCTGTAACGTTTACTTCTTCAAATTTTTCTTTTTTTAAAAGTTCTCTAAGTTTTTCAACTGAATACACTTCAATAAAAATATTATTTTTGAATTTATATTCGGTAAAAGGTCCATAAGGTAAAAACCAAGACTCAAATATTGTATGCATTTTTAAAATATACTCATTGTTCTCCATATCGACCGCAACAGCTTTAAAGGAGTTATTTTCGTCAGGTAAAAGTTTACCTGTTAATATTAACAGTTTAACATTTTCATTTATTTTGCCTACTAACAAATCACTAACTTTTATATTGTGCATTTGTTTCCTCCAAAATAATACAAAATATTTTTCTATATTTATTTTATAAAAAAACAAAATAAATGTCAACTTTAAAATTATTTTACCCATTTTATAAAAAAAATCACAAGCAAATGTGATTTTTTATCATTAAAATTAGAAGAATAAAATAATTTTAACTATCTTATTTAACTGGTTTTATAACTTCTTTGCCACCCATATACATTCTAAGTGGTTCTGGAACAATTACACTACCATCTGGCTGCAAATTATTCTCTAAAAGCGCAATTAATGCTCTTGTAGAAGCTAATACAGTGTTATTTAAAGTATGTGCAAAATAATTGCCGTTTTCTCCTTTTATCCTTATACCAAGCCTTCTTGCTTGTGCATCGCCAAGTGTTGAGCATGAACAAACTTCAAAATATTTTTGTTGACGTGGGCTCCATGCTTCTATATCGCAACTTTTTACTTTAAGGTCGGCTAAATCTCCTGTGCAACACTCTAACGTTCTTACAGGTATATTTAGGCTACGGAATAATTCTACAGAAAAACTCCACATTTTGTTATACCAAGCCATGCTATCTTCAGGCTTACATATAACAATCATCTCTTGTTTTTCAAATTGATGAACTCTATATATTCCCCTTTCCTCTATACCATGTGCACCAACTTCTTTTCTAAAACAAGGGCTATATGATGTCATTGTTATAGGAAGTGAACTTT
>CAMOCI010000074.1 GCA_946610635.1 uncultured Clostridia bacterium
AAAGCAAACAAAGATAAAGTTAACATTACATTACCACGTCATGTATATTTCTTGCTAGACGAGTTTGGTAACTTGCCAAAAATACAAAAAATGAAAAGTTTTATTACAGCAGGTCGTAGCCGTGGGATATTCCTTATGCTTGTTGTGCAAGATTACACACAGCTCAACTCAGTTTATGGCGAGCAAGATGCTGCAACAATAAAAAACAACTGTAACATTCACATTTATATTGGTACAAAAGATCAAAAGACAAGAGAAGAATTTTCTAAAAATATTGGTGAAATAACGTTAGAAATGAAAAATGTTTCTGCCAACACTTCAACTAGCAGTCAGCCATCTGGCGACTCTATAAAATCATCTACAAGCAAGAGTTTAAGTACAAACACAAGTACAAATCTTGTTAATGTGCCACTTATCAGTGCAAATGAACTTGACCACTTAAAACCTTATGAAGTTGTTATCAATAGTTATGGTCACTACTCTATGCGCACAACATTTACACCAACTTACAAAAATCCTGATTACAAATTTGTACCAACACCACCTGGACACGTTGTTACAAAGCCATTTGATGAAATAGGCACATATTATGATATTAAAATGAGAAACAAACTTATTTTAAAAGATGATGATGACGATGATGATGACTTTGATTTTGATTTTTCAAAATTTAGAAAAAAGAATTAATTTTACAAAAAGACAAGCCATTCGGCTTGTTTTTTGTTAATTCAGGAATATATTCAATTTGACATTTACCAATAATATATCTGCACGCATAAATCTTTTTTGTTTGCTTAATATATTAGTATAAATATATTAAATATTAAAAAACATGCTTATTTTGTTTGTTATTAAATATTTTTGTGATAAAATAAACTTATATAATGCCTATATTGTGATTAAGCTATAGTGCATTTAATACGCGAGGTATTTATGAAGTCACTTAAGAAAAATGTAATTTTGATTTTAACTTTATCTTTAACAATTTTGCTTGGCGCTTTTGCAGGCATGTTATTTTCTAAACAAAAAAACAAAGTTTTTGCTGCCGAAGGCGTATCTTTAACTGTACAAAAAGTAAAGTTGTATGAAGCAACTAGTGATGAAAAATATGTAGCTTACTATTTTTATAAGGATACAACTAAAACACCTGATGATATTGATAGTGACAATAAGGCGATATTTTCTGGCGTTTATAAATATGACGCAAGTAAAGACGAATTTGTATATTACGAAACATATAAAATTGAAAACTACTCGCCTACTCAAAATTATGGGCTGCTAGATAGAGAACTCAAAATAGTTCAAATTAATTTTGATGAACTTTTATCTGATGACAACCCAATATTTAATGCTGAATTTAGAAAAGCCACAGCTTATGATAAATCTGTTATTCAAGAAATTGCAGAAGATGACAATATTTTTATGTTAAAAAACGCTAATTTGGAAAATGGAGAAATTTTCCTTGACGAATGCTCTGACGAAACAAAAAATAGAATGCAAGGTAAAAGTTTTGAAACAAAAGAGTATTTACTTGTTATGTTGAAAAATAACCAGAATTCAAAATTAATAAACTTGGCAACCAATGCAACATTATCAAATTCTCTCAAAAGTGACTCTGTTTTAAACATTAGTCCTTTAGAAAAAATGCTAAGTCAAGATACTGGTTATTGTCAATTGTTTGACTTGAATAACACTTGGATTTTAGATACAACAGATAATTTAAACGAATATGATGCACAAGGTAAATATACATTTACATTTACATACAATATAAATTTAAATGGCGGCGTTACAACAAATAATGTTGTTTCAACAGAATTTTACTTGATAAATGAAAAATATTACATAAATCCTATTGTTACAGTTGCAGAAAACGTAAAAGATAGAAGCAATGTGTCTAATTTAAGTTTAGTAAATGACAAAATAAAAACAATAAAAATATCTGAAACTGAACAAAAAGAAAATATCATTTTTAATAGAATTTATAATAATGCTTTTGTCGATGAAAGTTTAAAAAACTATAAACAAACCGAGCCAAGATTTATTAACACAGAAAGGCTTGATATACAATTCTTTTCTGATGAATATGCTGTTGAAAAAAATTATTTCTACTTTAACAACCATACTACAACGGACTATGATGGAGAAAAAACAGTTCTTGAAGAAGATAAAATTTTACAATATCCAAAAATTGTTTACGATGCATCAAGATACAATTTGTCTTATGTAAAAACAATGTTCGGAATAACAACTAATGTAACCTCTTACCTAGATTTTACAGATGCAAACAATGTTAAATTAATTTTATGCTATAACAATGGAACTAACTCTTGGACAGAAACACAAGATGTAACAATTGAAGGCAATTTATTTAAGCAATATATTGCAGAAATTGAATTTAATGAAGTTGGAAAGTATGTTTTAGCATTTGATTTAGTGTTAAAAACCTCTATTTTATCATATAGTGAAAGCGATAGACTATTTGTTAAAAATGAAAATTGGGATTTGTTACATAATGATGAACTAAATATATTTGGTTATCAATTGATGCATAGTGTTTATGGTGATAGAAATAAAACTACAGAAAAAGAAATGAAAGATACTAAACTTGGTATTTTTTCTGATATTTCAAATAAAAACGATATTGAAGACATACCGTCATCAGTAACAAACTTTGCTAATGGTGCTTACCCTTTAAATATATATGGTAATACTATAACAAAAACTAATCAACCACCACTACTTTTCAATTACAATGCATCGTTAAATACAACTATTGAAAATAGTTTTTACTTAAAATACGTAAAAAATAATGATAAATATGTTGCAGTATTAGATGGTGGTTTATCAAAAAAACATGAACTCACTAGCAATATAAAATTTACAGAAAGTGGAATGTACATTGTTTTATTACAATTTGAATTGCAAGATTACGAACATTTTATTTTAAATGACAATGTTTATGAAAAAAGCAATTTAGAAGACCAAAAATATCAAATATTTATCTTTGAAATAGCAAATGAAGAACCTAAAATTAAATTTTATGAGCATTTGTACAAAAAGATAAATCAAAATGAGATTGATTTTGACAAAGACAATACATACGAGTTAATTAATAATGCATACATACTTACACAAGATGCAGAATATGATTCAACAAAAACCTACTATTATTTACAAAAAAATATATTAACAACAGGCGGCTTTACAAATACTTCAGTAGAAATTAATTGGGCGGATACTTTAATAAATCCTTTTGATATAAAACCAAAAGTATCAGTATATGAGCAAAGTTTTGATACAAATGCCACTGCTACTCCAATGATATTTGAAAAAAAAGATATTGAGAAAGGCATTGTGATTGTTAATAATAGTAAAAAATATATTGTTAAAATTGAATATGGACCTTGCACTTATGTTGAAAATTTGCAAACTTACATATATAGTGCTTCAATAACTTCTATGTTTATTATAGATAAAGAAGATATTGGCGTAGATGAAAATATTGTTCGTTTTTATGAAGACAACAACAATGCAGGATTTACAGAACCAGAAAAAATTACGAATAAAAATTTTGCTGTAATCTATGGAACAATAGATTTAGATAATACAAATGAAAATAAAGTAACTACAACTGGCAAAAAAAGAAGTGGTGCTAAAATATCAGTAAACTATTCATTTTTACCTATTACACCAAATAACTATCCAGTAGATACAATCATTGATGCTGACAACCTTTATGTTCCAAATGGTGCTGCAATATTATCAAAAAATGATAAAGTTGCCTATAATCAATCTGCTGTTTCAAAGATATTAGGCAATGGCTCAAATGTTTTATCAAATGATGGCATTTATATCTTTGAATTTAAAGATGAAGCAGGAAATAGTACAAAAAAATATATAATAAAAGATACAACTTCACCATTATTATTGCAATATTTGGAAGAAAACGGTGAAGGAACATATAGTGTTTTACCAAATTCTTCTTCATATCGCGAAAACATGGTTAATATTGACGCAAAAATTATTTGGGGTAAATACAAGGCAATAAAATTTGATTTGCCAACGCAAATACAAACAAGTATAGTAGATGAATTAAAATCTAACAATGTTGGCTACACAATACAAAAAATTAATAATGTTGATTATCTTATTATTAATCTAAATAGCAGCGTTTCAACTCCAAATTATCAAGGGTATTACGATAGCATACCAAAAAACAGCACAACAATTTACTATCAACAAAATGGATATTATATTGCCCCAAAACAAGACAATATAGAATATGCGGGAAATCCAGTTAATTGTGTAACCATTAAAACAAGGGATAGTAATAATCAAGAACTATTAGAAAATGAACACTTATTTAAAATCAGAATCTATGACGCACTAGGCAATAATTTTGAGGGA
>CAMOCI010000075.1 GCA_946610635.1 uncultured Clostridia bacterium
TTTTATAATTATAAATTACCCTTAATTTCTATATCCAAATAAAATTCTATATTTTGAAATGCTTGCGATTTATCTGGTAAAGTTTTTAAATACTCTGCCCACTTTTTTGGATGATGCCTATAATAAGAGAGTTGTAAGCCATAAACATCTGCATTATAACCTTTAAAAAATGTTACGGAATCACCTGCATAAGTTAAAATTTGGTCCTTAGTTTTTTGAACCAAGGTTGGTGTTACATAATTATTTGAACCATTTAACAGTATTGGGTCAACTCCGTTTTGCAGTATTTGCTCCACTTTTAATATATAATTTACATAATATAAAACTCTTGGTGTGCCATTTTTAGAAAAAGTTAGCCTTCTCGTTTTTTGACTACTTTTTAAACTCATAACTACTGTTGCATTATGGTATATTTCGTCAGTAACATTAGTTATTGTAAAATAATTACGCTTAGAACCTTGTAAGATATTCATACCTTCAACGGTTTTAGGGTCTACAACTGCAACTTGCTTTGAACCTACAAATAGTGAACATTTTCCCTTATTACTAACTACCTTTTTTTCTTGTTCTCCACTACTAGATGAACCTCCACTAGACGATGAAGTTTCCCCACTTGCGCCACCAGAACTTTGCCCCCCACCTGTTTCTGGGATTAATATACCTTCATCTTCTTGATTTGTTTGATTTATTTGTGAAACAACTGATGCAGTAGTTTTGCTATAATAATTATTTAAAAAATCATTTAAAGTTATTATAGTTCCTAGTGAAAAATCTTGGTTTAATTTGGCTAAACTATTTAAACTATAATTAAAACTTTCGTCAATTTTAGCAATATCACTTAATAAATCTTTTGAGTTTTCTTTTGTAACTATTATAAAGGGGTTACCGTTTAAACGTTTACTCCTCACAAAAAAATCTAATGTTTCTGCTATACCTTCTTTTGCTACTTCTTCACTAAATACAATAGCACTAGTGTTACCAAAGCCACTAATTCTACCCAAATGCAAACTCAATTCTTCTACAGCATCAAGCATATTTTTACCCTTTGCACTATGAACCTGCAAACTTTCTAAAAAACCCTGATTACTTTTTGAAGTTAAAATTTGAGTACTTACTTCATATTCATCTCCTTTTTTATCAATTCCAACGCCAAGCACTACAGAATATTGCTGAGTTTGGTCAGGCATATTTATAGTTAAAGGAAAAAATACTAAAAAAATTGCTAAAAATATAAGCATGATTTTGCTATGTAAAATTTTTCTTGTCATTAGTATATACCTCCACCACTAGCCATATTTTTATTTTTTATTTTTTTTAATTGCACAGAGTTTTGATTTTTATTTTTTGCTAAATATGACTTGTTATTAAATTTATACTCTTTCATTTCAATCATAATCAAAATTATTAATGGTAAAAAATACTGAACAAAAGTATTAAAATAGAAAAAATAACTAACAACAAAATTATAAAAATCTGTAAAAGTAAACCTGAAAATTATACACACAGCTAGGACCAGTGATGTCATAATTACGGAAGCAACTGTGTTTTTACTTTTAATATCATTTTTTATTATGTGCTTTAAGCAAATTGATACACAATTGCCATGCAGTCCTAAACCTAAAACTAAAACAATAGGAAATGTAAAATCTACAAGCCAGTTAAACCTAGCTTGATTAGTTAGCCTTGGCATAACTTCGGTTATATCAATAACGCAAACTCTATAAAGTGATGCAGTTTCGCCAAATACACATGTAAATACAATAACAAATAATAGAATTATTATTGATGAAATTATATATGACCACAAAATTTTTTTGCCTGTATCCTTTTCTTTTTTTATATTACCTATCATAAAAAACAAAAACCAAAAATCTCCAAACCATAAGTTATGATTGAAAATATTTTTTGATGCTGTTGATATGTTGATATTTGCAAATGGCAAAAGATTTTCTAAATTTATTGCTTTTACAGAAATAATAAGACTTAAAACTAGCGAAAACATAATTAAATAAAGTAATAATTCAATAGTCCTACCTATACTTTGCATATATCGTGAACCAAAATAAAAAAGTATTATAATAAAACAAATCACAAAAATAAATCTGCTAATTTCAACATATATTAATTGAACAAAAAATAAATATATATCTACCATAATTTGAGTTGTTTTAAACAAAAACATAAGCCCAACTAAAATAGATATTACTATACTGGCAGTAAAGCCAAATTTTAGTTTAATATATTCTAGTATTGGCATGTCAATTTTGTATATAAGATAAATTAATATTGCAGAAAACAAAATATCAACAACAAGAGATACAAAAAAGATAACCCAAGCGTTGTTTGCCATAACATAGCTTATTATACTGTTTAATGACAGTAACTTTGTGCTAAGCATCGCAATCATTATAATTAAGCTTGCTTGCCTTGTACTAATAGGCTTAACCATTGTTATCCCCCTTGTTTACCTTTCTTTTATATTTTTTGTTTGGTATGCTCTTTGGTCTTGTATCGAGTGAAATTGCTTCTTGCTTAAATATTCCATCTTTTAAATCTTCATTTATATATGGTGCATAAGGCGCAAGATATGGTGAACCATAACCGTTAAATTCTACTAAATAATTTACTAAAATAGTTCCGCCAATAATTATTCCAAAAAGTCCTACCATACCACCCAAAAGCGTAAATAACACTCTTAAAATACTGATTTGAGAAGTTTGATCTGGTATTGTGTAAAATGAAATACCTGTTAATGCAATAATCATAACCGCGGGTGAACTTATAAGCCCTGCTTTTACAGCAGTATCACCCAAAACAAGTGCACCAACAACAGATAAAGCCATACCTATATATTTAGGCATTCGCAAACTTGCCTCAAACAAAACTTCAAACAAAACTATAACAAAAAGCATCTCTAAAAATGGTGTAAAAGGTATGCCTTGGCTAGAATTAATTATTGATACTAAAAATTTTAGCGGAATAATACGATAATGATATAACTGAATTGCAACATAAAGCCCTGGAAGTAAAATTGACATAAATAGTGAAATAACACGCAAAAATCTAACAATACCAACGCGGAAACTACGTTGATAATAGTCATCACTATTTTGTAAATCTTCAAGCACAACAAATGGTAGTGTTAAAACAATAGGGCTGTTATCTACTAAAATAGCTACTCTACCTTCTAATATTTTTGCAACTGCAATATCAGGCTTTTCTGTTTTTCCGATTTGCTTAAAAATACTTCCTTTTTTTTCTTCTAAAAAAGAAATTAAGTAGTGGGCATCTAATATACCATCAATTTCAATTTTATTTAATCTTTGTATAATTTTTTTAATAACATGGTCATCTGCAACATCATCAAGATAGCAAACCATAACTTTATTTTTTGTGTATCTACCTATATTCATCTCTTCAATTTTTAATGATGTAGTAGGTAATCGCTTTCTTATCAAACAAATATTTGTTTTTATATTTTCTACAAATCCTTCACGTGGGCCATAAATAACTGCACTTGTTGGTGGTTCTTCCACACTACGCTGTGCTGGTGAAATTGTTATACAAACAACTGCAGTTGTTTCTTCATGCATAAAAATAAGCGTGTTGCCTTTAAGCAATGTTTCTACACATTTATTTATGTCTGTTTCTGTTTGTATTTCACTTACTTGTAAAAACTTACTTTGTAAATCTTGATAACTTTTAGGCGTTGATTTTTTACTTATTAATGGTGAAATTATAAATTTTTCTATTTTTTCTACATCAGCTTGTTCATTTAAGAATAATATCGTTGTCAACTTTTTACCACAAAAAAATTCTCGCACAACCAAATCTTTATTGTTTTTGCACGATTTTTTTATATATTCTACATTTGTTTTGATATTTGCACTTATGTTTTTCATTCCAAAAATATTTTGTGCAACTTATAAAAATATATATATTAAGTTTTTAACACAAAAAAAAATCGCAAAAGCGATTTTTTAATTAATCTTCATAAACACTTACTTTCTTTTTGCCTTTTTCTGCGTACTCAAATTTTACAGTACCATCTATCAAAGCATACAAAGTGTAATCATGGCCAAGACCAACATTTTTGCCTGGCTTGATTGCTGTACCACGTTGACGAACTATAATATTGCCTGCTTTAACGTGTTCACCTGCATATTTTTTAACGCCAAGACGTTTTGCGTTGCTATCTCTACCATTATCTGTGCTACCGCCACCCTTATGGTGAGCAAATAACTGCAATAAAATTCTCATTTACTTATCCTCCAATTTTATATATTTTGGATATTGTTCTTGCAAATTTTTTAT
>CAMOCI010000076.1 GCA_946610635.1 uncultured Clostridia bacterium
ATAACTGCAACTTGGCGCATATAAGTAGATTTACCCGCCATATTGGGCCCAGTTATTATCATAGTTCTGTTTTCTTCTTTATCAAGTAATGTATCATTTGGTACAAAACCATCTTTGCTTATAGCTTCAACAATAGGATGCCTGCCAGAAATAATTTCTAGTGCATCATTTTGACTAACAATTTGTGGCTTTGTTAAATTATTTTTTATTGCGACACTAGCAAGAGAACACAAAACATCAAGATATGCAACATAAACTGCTGTATCTTTGATTGCACCAATTTTTTCAAGCAATTTTTCTCTAAGTTCTGCAAAAAGTTGCTGTTCTAATTTTAAAGATCTTTCATCTGCATTAACAATCTTTTCATCAAGTTCTTGAAGTTCTGGGGTAATATATCTCTCACAATTTGCAAGAGTTTGTTTTCTAACATATCTAAAAGGTACAAGTGTTTTTTGACTATTAGGAACTTCTATAAAATATCCAAAAACTCTATTATAACCAATTTTTAAATTTTTGATATTTGTTTCATTTTGTTCTGCTAGTGCAAGTTTTGCAATAACTTCTTTACTATTTTTTGAAATATATCTTAATTCATCAAGTTCTTCGCTGTACCCATCACAAATAAAGCCCAAATCTTTGGTATTTGTTGGAGGTTCTTTTCTATTAATTGCAGCGTAAATTAAATCAACAACATCTTGATGATTATAAATATTTTCATAAATTAGTTTTAAAACTTTAGAGTTTGAATTTTCTATGCTCTGTTTAACTTTTGGCAATGCTTCTAAACTCTCTGCAAGAGACATACAATCTTTTGGAGTGAGTGAGTTATAACTTACTCTACCACAAAGTCTTTCCAAATCGTTCATTAATTTTAAGGCATCAATTACATTTTCTCGCTTTATTAAACTTTTATATAGCTCTTCAACGCCATCCTGTCTAAGTTCAATTTCTTTTATGTTTTGTAGTGGTTCTGTTATAAACTTTCTTAACATTCTGCTGCCCATACTTGTTTGAGTTTTATCTAAATACCACAAAAGTGTACCAAATTTACCACCGTCACGCGCATTAGAAACGAGCTCCAAATTCTTTCTACTTTGATAATCAATATGCATATAGTTTGAATAACAAACAACTCTTAGGCTATCGATATGACTTAAACTTCTCTTTTGTGTTTCTAAAAGATATTGAATAATTGCACCTGCACTTTTGATTGAACTTGGCTTATCTTCTAAATCAAAACTTTTTAGTGAAAGTGTTTTAAATTGCATATTCAAAACTTCAATACATTTTTGAATATTAAAAGATTTTTCATTAAAAACCTCAAATTTTGGCATATTTTTATGTTCTAAATTTAATATTTGCTCTTCTGCTTTTAATGCTTCACTATTACAGATTACTTCTGCAGGTGAAATCATAGTAAGTAAATCATTAAGTCTATAAATATCATTTTTTTCTATTTCAGCGACATTAAATTCACCTGTTGTAATATCACACCAAGCCACACTACTGCCACTGCTTGAAAAATAAACGCAAGAAATAAAGTTATTTTTTCTTTCATCAAGCAAACTTTCTTCCATAACAGTTCCGGGAGTTATAACTCTTATTACATCTCTTTCTACAAGTGCACCTTTTGTTGGATTAGTGAGTTGCTCACAAATTGCTATTTTATGACCTAGTTCCAAAGCTTTTTGAATATACATATCAACAGATTTAACTGGTATTCCACACATAGGCGCTTTTTGATTGCCGCCACAATCTTTGCCTGTTAAAGTTAAATCAAGTTCTTTACTCATTTTAATAGCATCATCATCAAACATTTCATAAAAGTCACCAAGTCGATAAAAAATAATGCAATCACTATATTGCTCTTTAACATTTCTATAATGTGTCATCATTGGTGATGCATCCTGTGATTTAACCGCTGTGTTAATTAGCCCCATTAAACTATTTCTCCAATTAATTTTGTATTTTTAATTTGATTTATCTTAACGTTTACAAAGTCAACTTTAAATTCTTTAACGTTCTCAACAATAACATTAATTCCGCAATCAGTTTTGCCAAAAACTTTTCCTTCTTTTCTTTCAGTTAAAAGCACTTTTATTGTTTGGCCTAAAAATCTTGTAAGCTTAACCTTTTCAATTTCTCTTTGAAGTGCCAACAATTTATTAACTCTTTCTCTTTTTACTGCCATAGGAACTTGACCGTCCATTTTAGCAGCAGGCGTTCCACTTCTTTTTGAATATATAAAACCAAAAACTGTATTGTACTGCACTTTTTTTAATAAAGTAAGCGTATCTTCAAAATCTTCGTCTGTTTCAGTTGGAAAACCTACAATAATATCAGTTGATAAGTTAACATCAGGGATGTACTTTTTTATCATATCAATTGTGTTTAAATATTTTTCTACAGTATAATTTCTGTTCATTAAACGCAAAAGCCTATCGCTTCCACATTGAACAGGCAAATGTATCATGTGGCTAATATGTTTACTGTTTGCTATTGCTTTAACAACTTTTTCACTTAAATCTTTTGGATGAGAAGTTAAAAACTTAATAACATACTCACCATCTATCTTATCAATTTCTTCAAGAAGTTCTGCAAAATTATCTTTGCCATTATTGAATGTCTTGCCATAAGAATTTACGTTTTGCCCAAGCAAAGTTATTTCTTTGTAGCCTGCGGCAATAAGTGCCTTACACTCGGCAACAATTTCTTCCATAGGTCTAGATTTCTCTCTGCCCCTAACATAAGGCACAATGCAATATGTACAAAAATTGTTGCAACCATACATTATGTTTACCCATGCATTTACACCACTTGTTCTATAACTTTCAACTTCCAACGGCAAACACGGTTCTTCTTTAACAATTTGGTAAACTCTTTTAATTTTTTTGTTTAAAACATCTGTTAAGTATTCTTCAAATTTATAACTATTATGTGTGCCAAAAATAATGTTGACAAAAGGATATTTTGTATATATTTCTTGTGCTTTTTTTTCTTGCTGTGCCATGCAACCGCAAACTGCAATAATTAAATCTTTTTTTTGCTTTTTTATTGGCTTAAACTTTCCAATATTGCCAAGTGCTTTATTTTCGGCTGCCTCTCTAACGCAACACGTATTAAAAACAACAACATCAGCTTTTTCATCATCTTCTGTTGATTTATAACCTAATCTTTCTAATGTTCCTGCAAGTTTTTCACTCTCGTGAACATTCATTTGACAACCAAAAGTAATAATTTTGTAGTATTTTTGCATCTTTACTCCTATATTTTGATTCATCTATCAATAAAAATTTTGTTTTAACAAAATTAAAGCAAACTTCATATTAATTATACAATGTTTTTCGACAATTTGCTAGTAAAAAATATAAATAGTGTTATAAATTATACTATAAGTATAAACAACGCAATTCAAGTTATTTGTTTTGAAGTTGCAAATAGTATAAATTTGCAAATTGATAGCAAACTATATTGTATGAAAAAGTTTGCAAAAGTTTCTTTAACAGTTTTTATAACACTATTTATTATATCGCTAATTTTTTTAGGTGGAATTTTTGTATACATTAACACTGCAAAAAGTGATGTAAGTTTTAACAAAGCAATGCTTGAAGCGCAAAATACAAGCATAGATATTTATGATAGAGATAACAACAAAATAAATAATTTATCAGGAAAAAAAGCACTTGTTAAAGTTGAAGAATTACCTAAATACGTTTCGGCGAGTTTTGTATCCATAGAAGATAAAGATTTTTATAAACATCATGGTTTAAATTATAAACGTATTGCAAAAGCATTTTTCAATAACGTAAAAAGTAGGTCGTTAAGAGAAGGTGCTAGCACAATAAGCCAACAATTAATAAAGAATACTCACTTATCAAATGAAAAAACAATAACAAGAAAGATTAATGAAATGGCCTTAACTAAAGAGTTAGAAAGAAATTTCACAAAAGATGAAATTTTAGAGACTTATTTAAATGTCATTTATTTTGGAAATGGTGCTTATGGACTTGAAAATGCAAGCCAAGTATATTTTGGAAAGCCAGCAAATGAATTAAAAATTGAAGAATCTGCATTGCTTGCTGGCATGATAAAATCTCCACGAAAATATTCTCCCATTTTGAATCCACAAAATGCACTAGATAGGCGAAACATAGTTTTAAAAGAAATGTACAAAGACAGCGTTATTAATAAAATTGAATACGAAAAAGCAAAAGAAACTGACATTAAAGTTTTGGAGAATAACACTAAAATTAAAACTAAAAATTTTTACGAAGAAGCCACACTTTTA
>CAMOCI010000077.1 GCA_946610635.1 uncultured Clostridia bacterium
TATGAAACTTGCCGATAAATATCGTGCACTTGGTGTTAGAACAAATGCTGATACTCCTAAGGATGCTGAAAGAGCAGCCGAACTTGGTGCAGAAGGTATAGGACTCACCAGAACAGAGCACATGTTTTTTGGCGAAGGCAGAATTGAAAAATTCCGTGAAATGATATGCAGCGAAACAGTAGAAGAGCGCAAAGAAGCACTTGATGCTTTGGAGCCAATACAGCAACAAGATTTTGAAGGTTTGATGGAGGCATTAAAGGGCAAGCCAGTTGTTATTAGATATTTGGATCCACCACTTCACGAGTTTGTGCCAACAGAAGATAAAGATATTGAACTTCTTGCAAAAGCAAAACATAAAACAGTTGAAGAAATAAAACTTATTTGTGATAGTTTGCATGAGTTTAACCCTATGATGGGACATCGTGGTTGCAGACTTGCTGTAACATATCCAGAAATTGCTGTTATGCAAACAAAAGCCGTTATCAAAGCAGCAATAAATGTTCAAAAACGTCATCCAGAGTGGAATGTTGTGCCAAACATAATGATACCACTTGTTGGAGAAGTTAAAGAACTTGCACATGTTAAAAAGATAGTTACTCAAACAGCAGATGAAGTGATCAAAGAAGCAAATGTAAACTTAAAATATTTGGTTGGTACTATGATAGAAATACCTAGGGCAGCACTCCTTGCAGACCAAATTGCAACCGAAGCAGAGTTTTTCAGTTTTGGTACAAACGACTTAACTCAAATGACATTTGGTTTCTCTCGTGATGATGCAAGCAAGTTCTTGCCAAGTTATTATGCTTCAAAAATATACGAAAGTGATCCATTTGCAAGATTAGATACAAGTGGCGTTGGTATGCTTGTTGAGATGGCAGTTAAAAAAGGTAAAGCAACACGTCCAGAACTTCATTGTGGAATATGTGGCGAGCATGGTGGCGACCCATCATCAATCGAGTTTTGCCACAAAGCAGGACTAGATTATGTTTCTTGCTCTCCATTCCGTGTGCCAATTGCACGCCTTGCAGCAGCACAAGCAAACATAAAGTATCCAAGACAAAAATAAAAACTTTAAAAATGCTTTGTATTTAATAAATATACAATAAAAAAATTCGCAATAAAATGCGAATTTTTTTATGAAATCTATAAGTATTTTTTACAAAACAATTTTTCAATAATTTTTTTTAATAAAAATAAAGGTATTTTAAAAATTATGGCGAATAATATTTTGTATTGATTTTTTTAATATTATTTTAGGAGATTTATGAAAGATAAAGGTTATTCTGTTGAATGGCTTGAAAGACTTAAAAGTAGTAGCAATATTGTAAGTGTTGTTAGTAGGTACTTATCTTTAACACGCAAGGGTGCAACTTATTGGGCTTGTTGTCCGTTTCATCACGAAAAAACTCCAAGCTTTGCAGTAAACGAGCAAGGGCAGTTTTATCACTGTTTTGGTTGGGGAGAAAGTGGTGATGTTATAAAGTTTGTAGAAAAACTAGAAGGCACAGACTTTATGGGTGCAGTTAAGATATTAGCAGAAAATGCTGGTATTGAAGTGCCTGAATTTAGTGATGATAGTGATTATTTAGAAAAGAAAAAACATAGAGAAACGTTATTTGATATTTGCAGAGAAACTGCTGTGTACTATCATAATATGCTTGCAGGTGGGCAAGGCAAAAAAGCCATGGATTATCTCACAAAACGTGGTGTTGAGCAAAGCACAATTACGCGCCTCGGTATTGGTTATAGTCCTAATTGGACAGGCCTTGTTACATACTTAAAAAGCAAAGGTTTTGCATATTCTGATATGCTAGAAAGTGGAGTGTGTGGAGAAAGAGAAGGTAAACTGTTTGATGAAATGGCAACAAGAGTAGTCTTTCCGGTTATCGACCATAGGGGCAAAGTTGTTGGTTTTAGTGGTAGAGCTTTACAAGACGGCGCCTATGCAAAATACAAAAACACAAAGCAAACACCTTTGTTTAACAAAAGCAGTAACATATATTGCATAAACTTTTTGCGTAAAGCAAGGCTAAACAAAAACTATGCAATACTGGTAGAAGGGCAAATGGATGTTGTAGCGCTACATCAAGCAGGTTTTGATAATGCAATAGCCACAATGGGCACGGCATTTAATAAAAACCACGTTGCAACACTTAGCCGTTTTGTTGATAGTGTTGTTGTATGTTTTGATGGTGACGGGGCAGGGCAAAAGGCAACTGCAAAAAGTTTGGAACCACTGCTTGCAGAAGGCATGGATATAAAAATATTAGAATTACCAGATAGGCTTGACCCAGATGAATACATAAAAAAATATGGTGCCGAAGCGTACCAAAAACTTATAGATAATAGCTTGCCAGTGTATGAGTTTGAAATTAAGCACGAAGCTAGCAAATATGACCTGTCAAATAGAGATAATATTTCAAAATTTATTGACGGCAGTTTAAACATTATTTTAAATATACCAAAAGAAAGTGAAAAACAAGTTTACATAAATTTGATTGCAAGCATTAGTAAAGTACCAAAAGAAACTATCACAAGACAACTTAATGGTATGAGAAATAAGGTGCAAAAAGTTGCAGAAATTGAAAGTAAATACGCAGAAGTTCAAATTGTTCAGTCAAAAAATTATAAAGCAGAGCAATTTGTACTTGCAAGTATAATGCACAAAAAACCGTATGTAAAAGGTGTTGAAAGTGACATTTTTGTCAATAATAATTTTAAAACGATTTATGATTATCTGGTAAAAAATAATTTTCCTATAATATCAAAGCTTTATGACGATTTTGATGTAGAAAATTATGAAGATTTAAAGGGGTTAATTAATTTTGATTTTTCAAAAATAGTAGATTTACAAAAAGAGTTTGAAGGTTGTTTAAATAGCTTAGAACTTGATAAGCTTATTGCAAAGCAAAATCAAATAAATGCACAAATTCAAACTTGTACAAATGAAGAAGTAAAGCTCGCACTAATTAAAAGAGCTGGTGAGCTTTCAAAAGAAATAAACGAGAAAAAAACTTTGTTAAATAAAGTGGGGTAATAAATTGAAAGAGCAATATTTAAAAGAATATAAAAAGTTATTAGAAGTTGGAAAAAAGAAAGGTAAATTGCAAGAAGATGATATATTTTTAAGATTTTTAAAGTACGAAACAACCAAAGCAGAGATAGAAGAAGTAATTGCGGAACTTAAAAAAAATGGAATTAAAATTATATCAGCAGAAAAACAAGAAGATTTAGATAGACAGGCACTTGAATCACTTATCAATCAAGTTAGTGTTGATGATCCTGTTAAAATGTACTTAAAAGATATTGGTAAAGTACCATTACTTACGCAAGAAGAAGAAACAGACCTTGCAATTAGATACTTAAATGGAGATGAAACAGCAAAGTCAAAACTTTGTGAGTCAAATTTAAGATTGGTTGTAAGTATAGCAAAAAAATACAGCGGCAAAAATGGTATGAGCTTTTTAGATTTGATTCAAGAAGGAAATATAGGATTACTAAAAGCGGTAGAAAAGTTTGACTATACAAAAGGTTTTAGATTTTCAACATACGCAACTTGGTGGATAAGACAAAGCATAACAAGAGCCATGGCAGACCAAGCAAGAACAATAAGAATCCCAGTGCATATGGTAGAAACAATCAACAGACTTTCAAGAATAAGCAAAAGAATGATGCAAACTCTTGGTAGAGAACCTACAACAGAAGAAATTGCAAGAGAAATGAATTTGTCTATTGAAAGAGTTGCAGAAATTCAAAAAATAGCACAAGACCCACTAAGTTTAGAAGACCCAGTTGGTGATGAAGATAGCAAAGTTGGCGACTACGTACCAGATGAAACAAGCATTATGCCAGATGATGCAGCAACACAAAGTATGTTAAAGGGTCAAATTTTGAGTGTTATAGAAACTTTAACTCCACGTGAGCAAAAAGTTATCAGGCTTAGATATGGCCTTGATGATGGCAATCCAAAAACATTGGAACAAGTTGGTCAAGAGTTTAATGTTACAAGAGAAAGAATAAGACAAATTGAAGCAAAAGCATTAAGAAAGTTAAGAAACCCATCTCGTAGCAAAAGATTGAGAGATTACACAGATTAAGTTTTGATAATTTTATTCAAAATATTGTCAAAGCAAATGGTTTTTTACCAAAAAAGTGTTAAATGTTAAATATTGAACAGCGCACAGCAAAATAATTAATAATTTATTTTTCAGT
>CAMOCI010000078.1 GCA_946610635.1 uncultured Clostridia bacterium
CTTTATGAAAAAGTGTGTTTATAGGAATTTTTATTATATAAAACAATCTATCGTTGATTTTTTTAAATGCAATAAAAAATATTTATTTTTTTCTTTATTATCTATAATAATTGGATTAGCACTTGCACTTTGTATAGTTTTAAAAAATGCTGGCAGTTTTAACTGCTTTAATCTTACAGATAAAAATATTTTTGTTTTTTTAACGCAAAAAAAATGGCTTTCATTTTTTTTAAAATATGCTCTTAGGTTTTTATTTTTTACTGCACTTATTGCAGTGCTTGCCAGCTTAGACTATATTTATTTAATAAATTATCTTATATTAGGTTATTTATCTTTTAATGTAATGCTTAACGCAATAATAATTGCTAGTGTTTTTAATTTAAGTGGTATTTTATATGTGTTGTTATGCTATTTGCCATTGTTGTTATTTATTATTTTTTTGTTAGTTATTGTTTTTATGATTTGTAAGTGTGCTTCAAATAATTCTTGTTGTAATAATATATCTTCTCTGCCATTAAAATCAGTTTTAGTTTGTTATTTGCTTATACTTTTAGTTTTACTATTGTTTTCGTTGCTAAGTTTGATTTTTTGTAAGTTTATTAATTGTGTAATATAATTATTTTTATAAAACATTTAATATTTTTTATTTAACATGTTATAATAAATACATGAGTAAAAGAGTATTTTTGTTTGTTTTAGACGGATTTGGAGTTGGAGAATGTGAAGATTCATATAAATGGCATGACGAAGGTAGCAACACATTTGAAAATTTAAACAAAATTTTTCCATTAGATTTACCAACATTAACAAAACTTGGTATTAAAAATATTGATGGTTTGCATTTTGATAAAATATCTAATGCAATTGGAAGTTATGGAAAACTCAGAGAACTGAGTAATGGAAAGGATACCGCCACAGGCCATTTTGAGATGATGGGTATAGTAAGTAAAGATCCCATGCCAACTTATCCTAATGCTTTTCCAAAAGAAATTATTAAAAAGTTAGAAGAAGCATTTAAAACAAAGGTTATTGGAAATAAAGTTGCAAGTGGCACACAAATTATTCAAGAATTAGGGAAAGAACATGTTTTAACTGGTTATCCTATTGTATATACATCGGCTGATAGTGTTTTACAAATTGCAACTCACACAGATATTGTGCCATTGGAAAAATTATACGAGTACTGTGAAAAAGCGAGAAGCATAATGTCTGGCAAAGATGCTGTTGGAAGAGTTATTGCAAGACCATTTTATACAAAAGATGGTGAGTTTGTAAGATATAATGATGGAAGGCGAGATTATTCAGTAATTCCTGACAAAAATAATACTATGCAAAGATTATTTGATGCTGGAATTAATGTGTATACTGTTGGAAAAATTAGCGAAATTTTTGCAAATCAAGCAATAACAAAAAAATTTGTAAATCATAATAACAAAGATGCAATCGCTGCAAGTTTTGAAATTCAAAAGACACTAAATAGTGGTTTTGTATTTGTTAATTTGGTTGATACTGATATGCTTTACGGACACAGAAACGATGTAAAAGGCTATGCTAATTCACTTGAAGAAACTGATAAATTTTTATCTAAATTTATTGATAATATGAAGAGTGATGATATTATAATTGTAACTGGCGATCATGGTAATGACCCTACAACACCTTCTACTGACCATTCAAGAGAATTTGTACCATTAATTATTTATGGTAAAAATATAAAATCTAATATAAATCTTTCTACAATAACTGGTTTTAATAATATTGGAGAATTTATTGAAGATTACTTTTTAGACAAAAAATCATATATCGGAGAACTGCTATGGAAGAAATAATTAAAAGTATAGCCAAACAGATAAAAAGTAAAATTTATTACGTTCCAGAAATTGCCATTGTTTTGGGCAGTGGACTTAGCGATTTGATTAATGATATTGAAGATAAAGTCGTAATCCCTTTTACTCAAATCAAAGATATGCCATTATCAAAAGTTTCCGGGCATAAAAATCAATTTATTTTTGGCAAGTTGAATGGAAAAAATGTAATTGTGATGCAAGGAAGATTTCATTTATATGATGGTTTTACTGCAAAAGAAATAACAATTCCTATTTATGTATTTAAACTTTTAGGAGTTAGAACGCTTATTTTAACAAATGCATCAGGTGGGATAAATGAAAACTACAATATTGGTGATGTTGTTTTGATTAATGATCATATAAATTTAACCGGACAAAATTGCATGATTAAAGGTGAAAGTTTATCATTAAATAAAGATTTTGTTGATATGACAGAGCCTTATGATTTACAGTATAGAGATATGGCTAAAAAAATTGCAGAAGAAAACCAAGTAGATTTAAAAGAAGGTGTTTACATACAATTTACTGGTCCATTTTATGAAACAAAAGCTGAGATAAAAATGGCAAAAATAATGGGAGCAGATTTGGTTGGAATGAGCACTGCTTTAGAAGTTGAAGCATCGCAGCATTGTGATTTAAAAACAATTGCGTTTGGGGTTATAACCAACAAAGCAGCTGGATTATCTAACAAAAAACTTAGTCATGAAGAAGTTTTAGTAAATAGTAAATTAGCGCAAAAAAACTTACAAACATTAATATGTAATTTAATAAAAGAATTATAATATCTACATTTGATTTATAAAAATATTTATAAATCAATAAATAAAAATAATTAAAATATTACATATATAAAAGTAAAGCAGTGTAATACATTGCTTTTTTTATTGCTTAAAAATATATTAATTTTATCTATAGGGGTCGAATATTTCAGTTTGCATAGTACTATGCATAGTACTATGCATAGTACTATGCAAACAAATTTTGGTAAATTTTTATAATAATTTTTTAACAAATGTACAACATATCAATGAAAACTATAAAAAAGAAGGATTTGATATGAAATATTTTTATAAATTGTTTGTATTATGTATTTGTATTTTGATGTCTGTCATTACTATTGTATCTTTAATAAAATCTAATAATACTGTTGTTTTTGCAAAGGATTTAATTGATATAGATGTTAAAGAATATTGCTTAATTGATGCAAACACTGGAACTATTTTAGCGGAAAAAAATAGTACTGAAAGACGTGAAGTGGCAAGTATGGTTAAATTGATGACATCATTGCTTACAATGGAAAAAATAGAAGCTGGTGATTGGACACTTGATACTGAACTTCTTGTTAGTGAATATGCAGCAAGTATGGAAGGTTCACAAGCGTTTTTAGATGCTGGAAAATCTTACAAAATTGAAGATTTACTTAAAAGTGTAATAGTAGCTTCCGCTAATGATAGTAGTGTTGTTTTGGCAGAAAATTATGCTGGTAGTGAAACAAAGTTTGTAGATATAATGAATCAAAAAGCAAAAGATTTGGAATTAAATGATACTTTGTATGGAAATTCAACAGGATTGCCTGCACTTAATCAATATTCTACAGCGCGAGATATTGCAAAACTTTTAAATATTGTATCAAAGCATGATTTGTATCACAAATACAGCACAATTTGGATGGATAAACTTGTTCATGAAAGCGGAAGAGTTACAGAACTTGTTAATACAAATAGGCTTGTTAAATATTATCCCGGCTGTGATTGTGGAAAAACAGGTTTTACTGATGAAGCAGGATATTGTTTAAGCGCATCTGCAAAAAGAAACGATATGCGACTTGTTTCTGTTGTTATGGGTGCAAAAACAACTAGTGATAGATTTGTAGCATCATCAGGTTTGTTAAACTATGGCTTTAATAATTTTAAAAATGTTAAGGTTATTGATTGTAAGCAATTAATTAGCACAAACAAAAAACTAAAAGGTTTAAAGAATTTTGTGGAATGTGTAAGTGATAAAGATTTATATACTTTACAAAAGAGTGGAGAAAAACAAACAAATTATCAAATTGAAACTAGTTTTGCTGATTTTAAAAACAATATTAAAAAAGGTGAAGTGATAGGTGAAATTTCCGTTTTACTAGATGGAAGAGTTATTGCAAAAGCAAATTTACTTGCATCACAAGATTACAAAACGCCATCTTTTATTGATATTACGCATGCAATATTCAATAATTGGGCAATATAATTTTAAAGTATAATTTTATAAAAATATTTTTCTGCT
>CAMOCI010000079.1 GCA_946610635.1 uncultured Clostridia bacterium
CTCTATCTTTTGCTAAACTCGTCTTTGTAAACGGGTATTTTAAAACGCTCCATAAAAATTTTTATCATCTGAATAACCCACATGATAACTGTTATGCCTTGAAATACAAGTACAAATTGAAAAGCTATATAAAAAATATTATTAGAATTAAATATTGTGCTGACTATTAAAGAAAGTACAAATGTAATACTTGTAGATAAGCACATGTAAAGCCCTTGCCAAAACTTGCCAACGTAAAAGTTATGCACTCCAAGTAGGCCTAAAAAGATAGAAAATAACATTAACTTTTTTTTGCTTACATCAGGTGGCAAATTTGTTGTGTACAAAATATCATCTTTGTATATGGTATGCTTTATTTTTTTTGCCTGTTTGTTGCTTGCACCTTCCATAATCTTTGTATCAAATCCACAATAATTGCATCTTGTTTGGCCTTTATTAATTTTTCCATAACATTTTGGACAAAGCATTTAAAACTCCTTTAAATTTGTTGTACTTTTATACTTTTATTATACTTTAATTAGCAAACATTTGCAACAAAAAAAAGTTTACTATCAAAATAAGTAAACTTTAATTTTAAATATTTTAACATTTTAAATATCAAACAAATTAAATGTAAACCTGCTTGCTTTTGTAGTAGTCATCTCGAATAGCAATGTACTTTTCTGCCAAATCAAATATGTATTTTTGTTTTTCTGTTTCGCTCATTAGTGCCATGAGTTTGCTATCTGATAGCTCTTTTAATGGGTTTATACAATCTTCATTTTTACTTAAAAGTTCATAAACTCTATTTTGAAATGCCTCTTGTTCGGCATAATCATTAATCACTTTTATTGTAATTTCTGGCGTTTTGCAATCACTCTCCATAACCATCCTAACATGATTTTGAAAAGCAATGTTACGCCTTATACTTTGGTTTTCTTCTCTATTTTTGTATGTGCAATGCTTTAACCTATTTTTTGCATCTAGTGCAAGTTTTTTTAACACGTTATTTGTATTTTGTTTCATATTAATCTCCTTGTATAGTATCAATTATAATGCAAAAAATCGTAGTTTCAATAGCAAAGACAAAACAAGTCAAAAAGTAATTTTTAAAGACAAATACGCCTTTTTTGTAACAAAAAATAGCATATAAAAAATATTATTTTACAAAAAATATGCAAAACAATGTGCTTTTATAAATAATTATTTTGCATTATGCTTCTTTTTTTTTTAATAAGTAAACTTTTACAATAAATTGCGACAATTTGCGCAAAAACATTTATTTTGTTTGATTTTTATAGATAAAAAATATATAATTTTTGTATGGAAAATAAAGATTGTATTTTTTGTAAAATTATAAAGGGTGAAATACCTGGTTACAAGATTTTTGAAAATGAATATGTTTATGCATTTTTAGACATAGCAAAAGATTGTTATGGTCACACTTTGGTTGTACCAAAACAACATTATGAAAATATTTTTGATTGTGATGAAACATATTTGTGTGAAGTAATCAAAGCAACAAAACTTATTGCAAATCATTATAAAAGTTTGGGCTTTGATGCTGTTAATATTATCAACGCAAGTGGCAAAGAAGCCGAGCAAAGTGTATTCCACCTACATTTTCACATATTGCCACGCAAAAATGGTGATAGCTTAAAAGTTTTCCCTATTCTGCCAGGCATAGATGAACCGCTAGAAAAACAAGTTGAAAAGTTAAAAATTAATTAATTTTTGATAATAACTTTTATAATAGTTTACACAAAAAAAGATATCAAACGATATCTTTTTTTTCATGTATATTTGTCTATAATTTAATAACTTAATATATTACATAAGTAGCAATTTTGGATAAATTTTTGCATTTATATTTAATTTTACAAACTAAAATTTAACAAGTATATCCACAGAAAATTACTAATAAGCGGAATAGAATATTTAAAGTGCATTGGCTGCTTGCAGGCACTAGCACTGAAAAGATTACTATCGAGCCGAACATTTGTATAAAATATATTAAATTGCTTATTATCATACACAATATTTGTTTTACCACTAATATCCACAGAAAATAACAAAAGGCGAAATAGAATATTCGAAGTGCATTGACTGCTCGCAGGCACTAGCACTGAAAAGATTACTATCGAGCCGAACATTTGTATAAAATACATTAAATTGCTTATTATCATACACAATATTTGTTTTACCACAAATATCCACAGAAAATAACAAAAGGCGAGATAGAATATTTGAAGTGCATTGACTGCTTGCAGGCACTAGCACTGAAAAGATTACTATCGAGCCGAATTTAATTTTCAAACACAAATGCAAGTACCATTGGTCTGCGTTTTGTTTTTCTAAAAAAGAAATTACCAAGGCTTCGTCTTATATCATTTTTAATAATATTTACATTTGTTTGCTTTTCAGGATTAGCATTAAGTGTATCAATGATAAATTGTTTTGCTTCCTTAACAAGTGTATCTTCACCGTCATAAACAAGTCCACGTGATATAATTTCTGGCCCACTTGTAATTTCACCCATTTTATTCATGCTCATAATAACAACTGCAATTCCATCTTCCGAAAGTTGCTTTCTATCACGCAAAACAACACTTTCTATTTCGCCATATCCTAGTCCGTCAACCAACCTGTTGCCTGATGGTACTACACCTATTTTTTTGATGCCACGATTTGTGATTTCTATTGCATCACCTATTGCAGGCAACAAAATATTTCTTTCTTCTTCACCCATTTGGGCTGCCAAATCTTTGTGCAATTTTTGATGTCTATATTCTCCATGCACTGGCATAAAGAATTTTGGACGTAACAAGTAGTGAATTAATTTAAGTTCTTCTTTATATGCGTGACCTGATGCGTGAATATCTGCAAGTTGGTCATAAATTATTGTACAACCTAGTTTATATAAACTATTTATAACATTATTAACACTTTTTTCGTTACCCGGAATTGGACTAGAACTAAATATAATGCAATCATGCTCATCAAGTTTTATTTTTTGAAATTCACCACTCGCCATACGCGTTAACGCACTCATAGGTTCACCTTGACTACCTGTGGTGATTATTAAAAGTTCATTATCTCTATAACAATTAACCTTATCTATATCAATAAACAAATCTCTATTAAATTTTAATTCGCCTATCTTGTAAGCAGTTTCTGTAACATTTACCATGCTTCTGCCAGTAAAAGTAACTTTTCTGCCATACTTTTGTGCCAAATCTAATAATTCTTGCAAACGATATACATTACTTGCAAAAGTAGCAACAAAAATACGATTATCTTTAAATTTTGCAAATAAATCATCAAGAGTTTTGCCAACCTTTTTTTCACTTATTGAATATCCTTCACGCTCTACATTTGTACTTTCACTGGTTAATAGCATAACACCTTGTTTGCCAAGTTCGGCAAATCTAGTTAAGTCTGTATAATTATTATTTAATGGAGTGTAATCAATCTTAAAGTCGCCTGTATGCACCATTAGGCCTGCTGGACATTTAATTGCAAGTGCAAAACTGCCAGCAATGCTATGACACACATTGATAAATTCTATTGAAAACACACCAAGTTTAATCACATCTCTTGGCTTAACTGTGTTAAGTTTTGCCTTGATTTTAGGAAACTCTCTTAATTTGTTTTGTATTAAAGCAATAGCTAATTTACTGCCATAAATTGGCACATTTATATCACTAGCAACATAAGGTATTGCACCAATATGGTCTTCGTGTGCGTGAGTGATAAGCACTGCTTTAATTAATTTTGCATTTTGTTTAAGCCAAGACATATCTGGAATAACCAAGTCTACACCCGGTGCCGATTCATCGGGAAAGCCAACACCACAATCGATAACAATAATCTCATCACCAAAGCGAAGTGCCGTCATGTTTCCACCAATTCCATCTAGACCAACACCACCAAAAAACATAACTTGAAGGTTACGTTTTGAATGATGCACATCTTGCCCATCGGCAATTGGCTTTTTAAATTTGTTAAACACTTTTTTAGTTATAAATTTATTTTCGTTTTTTGTTTCTGCTGGTGCCACACCTTGTGACACACTGTCGTTATTTGTTTTCAATTTTAACTCCTTAT
>CAMOCI010000080.1 GCA_946610635.1 uncultured Clostridia bacterium
GCTTTGATGGGCTTTGCGGGTCTGGAGTTGCAATGAAAGTTGTAGAAACATTTGTGGGCAGAGAAAATTTGGACGAATATTTACCCATATGTGCTATTGCAACAGTTAGTGATATTGTTCCATTATTGGATGAAAATAGGGCAATAGTAAAGTTGGGTTTGGCTAAACAAAATTTACTTCCAGATGGGCTTAAAATGCTCTTGCATAATCTTAAAATTGATGATATAACAAGTCAATCAGTTTCATTTAAAATTGCACCAAAACTTAATGCAAGTGGACGTATGGGTAATGCGTATCACTCATTATACTTATATATATCAAATGATACTCAGGTTTTAAAAGAAAGTATTAAAAAAGTTGGTGACTTAAACGCAAAAAGACAAAAACTTTCACAAGATATTTATGAAGAATGTTTGCAAATTATAAAAGAAAATAGACTTTATACCGAAAGAGCAATTATACTTAAAAACAAAAATTGGGATAGTGGTTTACTTGGTATTGCATGTGCTAGACTAGTTGATGAATTTTACAAACCTATATTTTTGTTTAGTGATGTAGATGGAGAGCTAAAAGGCAGCGTAAGAAGTGTTGATGCTATTAATATTCACAAAGTTTTATCTTGTTGTAATTCGTTTTTAGAAACTTTTGGTGGACAAAATGCTCAGTCTAAAAGCAGAGCATTTTGATGAGTTTAAAGAGCAAATTTTTGAATATCTTAATACTCAAACAACAGATAAATGCTATATGCCTATAAAAACCTATGATGTCGCAATTAAACCAGAAGAAATTACATTGCAACTTGCACAAGAGTTGGAACTTTTAGAACCTGTTGGTTGTGATAATCCTAACCCGACATTTATGCTAGCTTATAAGGATTGCTATGCATCAAAAATGCAAAATTTTGATAGTCATATAAATATAAGCGTTGCACCGAATGTAAAACTTGTTGCATTTAATGCAAACGAGTACATTGATGATTATCAATATGCGGATACAAAACAAACTATATTTGAACTCCAAACTTCGGAGTGGAAAGGCAAGAAGTATTTAAAAGGTATAATAAAAAAAACACTATTTAATGGTTACGGAAAAAACTTACAAGATATTGCATCTGGCAGGCTTTTAAAGCAATATTATCCAAACAAAAAGTATTATAAATATATTGATTATTTTGATGATACACAAACAAAAGAACTTTTAGATAAGCTATTATCTAAATCAAATGGAACAGCTATTGTTGTTTACAATAGTTTAACATACGAAAAATACAAACAGATACTATCTGCTTATCAACTTAATCATTATATTGGTGGTAGCCAAAGTAAGTTTGAAGAAAACTGCGTTGTTTTTGCGCTAGATGATGTTAAAAGTGTTAATTCTTACAAAAATTTGGTATTTTTAGATATGCTGCAAAGATGTGACTTTTTAAGTGATTTTAACGGTGAAGTTTTTGCAGTGAAAAATCAAAAAACTTATTTGCCAAAAACAGATTATTCAAGAGCAAATTTTGGAAAAATTTTTAATGCGTTGAAAAATATGCAAAAAGTAGAAGTAAATTTTGCAAATGAAATTGAATATTATATGTATTTTAAAAGACATAATCCACAAGTTTCAAAAACAACTTATTCAAATTTTGTTTGTGCAGTTTACACCTTTAAAGAACTAGGAATTGTTAAAATTAATGAAGGTAGTTATAAAATAGCAATAGATGAAAGCGTAAAATCTGCGTTAGAAAACAGTAGTTTTTACAACAAAATAAAATTTATTTCAAAAGTTAATTAATATAACACAAGGAGGCAATTTGGAAAATTTTGTTTCACTTTTAAATAATCGTGTAAAGCCACAAGAAGCACAAAAGATATTAGAGTTTTATGATAAAATATATGCTTTTTGTAATGATGAAGAAAAAAAGTCGCTGTTAAACACTGGTGAAGAAAATACTGTTATAATATTTCCGCTAGAACTTGATTATGGCATTATTTTTGCTGGGCTTATGCTTCCTTTGTTAAGACAAAACAAATTTGATGAAACCTTATTTCAAGACTATCAAGAAGCCATAAATTTGGCGCGTTCTGTATTAAAAATAGAAAATGTCGAAATGTCTAGTCAAGACGATGTTGCTAATTATAGAAGTATGCTTGTTGCGATGGCAAAAGATATAAGAGTAATTATATTAAAACTTGCAGACATTTTAAATAGAACAAGACATCTAAAAAAACTAAATGATACAGAACAAGCAAAACTTCACAATGAACTTGTTGATTTGTATATTCCACTTGCTAGCCGTTTAGGGTTATCTTATATAAAGTCAGAACTTCAAGATTTAGATTTATCATACACTCAACCAAACGAATATAAAAAACTTTTAAAGATACTTGCTGAAGATAGCAAAGCAAGGCAAGAACAAATGGATAAAGTTAAAATAGAACTAACAGAATTATTACAGGAATTAAACATTAAAGGTGAAATTCAGGGTAGAATTAAGCACGTTAGTAGTATTTATAACAAAATTCATCAAAAAGGCTATAAACTTAGTCAGTTATATGACTTAACAGCTGTTAGAGTTTTGGTTCAAAATGTAAATGAATGTTATTCCGTTTTAGGTGCTGTACATACAAAATATATGCCACTTGATGGCCGTTTTAAAGATTATATTGCAAGGCCAAAAGCAAATGGATATCAAAGTTTGCATACATCAGTTTTAGTGGATGAAAAGCCATTAGAAATTCAAATTAGAACTTTTGATATGCACAATCACGCTGAATATGGTATTGCAGCGCACTTTTTATATAAAGAGCATAAGAAAAACATAGACAGTTTGGATGGTAAACTATTGTGGATAAGAAAACTTATAGAAAGTTCGAGTGATAATACCGAAACAGATTTAATAAATCAACTAAAAACAGACGTTTATAGCGGTGAAATATTTGTCCAAACCCCTATGGGCAAAATTATAGAACTTCCAGAAGGTAGCACACCTATTGATTTTGCATATTCAATACACACAAATGTTGGCAATGCTTGCATTGGTGCAAAAATTAACGGTAAAATGGTGCCACTTAACAAAAAATTAAACAATGCAGATGTTATTGAAATTATTACAAGTACAAATGCAAAAGGTCCATCAAAAGATTGGCTATCTTTTGTAAAAAGTAGTATTGCAAAAAATAGAATAAATCAATATTTTAAGAAGTTTGACAAAGAAGATAACATCAAAAAAGGCAGAACCATGTTAGAACAATCTGCAAAAAATAAAGATGTAGACCTAAAAAAACTAATGATTGATGATTTTATGCCAGATGTTTTTGCAAGGTATTCATTGAAAAACATTGATGATATGTATGCCATGATTGGTTGTGGTGCTTTAAACACAACACAAGTTTTAAATAGATTAATTACATTATACTCACAAAAAAATGTACAAAAAGAAGAGTTTGTTTTTAAACCAATTAGTGTTCAAGAAAGTGACAAAACAAGTAGTATCGAAGAACTAAAAAGTATGCTTATAAAATATGCTCATTGTTGTAGTCCGGTGCCAGGCGATGAGATTGTAGGTTTTGTAAGTAGAGGCAGAGGTGTAACAATACATAGAGCAGATTGCAAATCACTCAAAAGTTTAGACGCAGATAGGCTTATGAAACTTTCTTGGAATGAAGAAGGTGCAAAAAATTCTAATTATATTGCAAACATAAAAATTTTGGTTAAAAACAAAAGTGGCACACTTGCAAACATTACAAATAAAATTGCAGAGCAAAAAATAAATATTACTTCAATCAATTCAAAAAATATAAAGGACGACAAAACTATTGTTTATGTTGGTATTACTGTTACAAGCAAAAACATGATAGCCGACCTAACAAAAAAACTTTTAAACTTAGCTGATGTTTATGAAGTTACAAGAAGTGATGATTAATATTTTGTTATTTAATTTTAATATACAAATAGATTTTTATTAAAATATTATATAAACTTAAAGATATTATTTAGCTTAAATTTTATAAATTTTTATTAAAAAATCGCAAAAAGAAATAAAAAATAGTAAAAAACAGTAAAAAAAATGATAAAAAAATCATTTTTTTATCT
>CAMOCI010000081.1 GCA_946610635.1 uncultured Clostridia bacterium
AATATCAAAAAACAAGTGGTGCTATAATTTTTGATGGAACTGACATAACAAATATGAGCACAGACCAAATTGCAAAACTTGGCGTATTTATGTCTTTTCAAAACCCAGTTGCGATAGACGGCATAAGTGTTTTTAATTTTATAAAAACAGCAAAAAGTAAAATTATTGGCGAGAGCGTAAGTTACTTTGACCTTAAAGATGAAATAGAAGACAATGCAAATTATTTGCAAATGAATCCAGAACTAGCAAACAGAGATTTAAACGTTGGTTTTTCTGGTGGGGAAAAAAAGAAAGCGGAAATTTTACAATTACTTTCGTTTAATCCAAAACTGGCCATTTTAGATGAAACTGATAGTGGCCTTGATGTTGATGCAATAAAAGTTGTTTCAAAAGGCATAGAAATGTTTAAAAATGACAGCAATGCTGTTTTGATAATAACTCACTCATCAAAAATATTAGAAAGTTTAAAAGTTGATTACGTGCATATTTTGCTTGACGGAAAAATTGTAAAAACTGGTGATGCTAGTTTAATTAAAAAAGTTGAAGATACTGGCTATGCAGGTTTTAGGAGTTAATGCATGGCAAAAAAATTATCAAAAATTATCATTGATGATAGCCATAGTTTTTATGATTTTAAAGATAAAGATAACTACGAGTATAAAATAAAAAATGGACTATCACGAGAAATTGTAGAAGAAATATCAAAGCGCAAAAATGAGCCACAGTGGTTACTTGATATTAGGCTAAAAGCGCTTGAAACATATTATAAATTAGATTTACCAGTTTGGGGACCAGATTTAAGTGAACTTGATATGGATAATATTTCAACCTATGTTAAGCCTAAAACGGACATAAAAAGCAGTTGGCAAGATGTGCCACAAGATATTAAAGATACTTTTAATAAGTTAGGCATACCAAAAGCAGAGCACGAATATCTTGCTGGTGTTGGGGCGCAATATGATAGCGAAGTTGTTTATCATAGCATAAAGGAAGATATGAAAAAACTTGGCGTTATTTATACAGATATTGATAGCGCTATAAGAGAATATCCAGAACTTGTTAAAGAGTATTTTACTAAATGTGTGCCACTAACAGAACATAAGTTTATTGCACTACATTATGCTGTTTTTAGTGGCGGTAGTTTTGTTTATGTGCCAAAGGGCGTAAACCTAACCATGCCATTACAATCTTATTATAGACTAAACTCGCCAGAAAGTGGACAGTTTGAACATACCCTTATAATTGTTGATGAAGACGCTAGTTTGCATTTTATAGAAGGCTGTTCTGCACCAAAATATAGCAAAGTTGGTTTGCATGCAGGTTGTGTAGAATTATTTGTTAAAGACAATGCAAAGCTTAAATATAGCACAATAGAAAACTGGTCAAAAAACATGCTTAACTTAAACACTAAAAAAGCAATTTTGGAAAAAGGCGCTAATGTAGAGTGGATAAGTGGTAGTTTTGGCAGTAAAATTTCAATGCTATATCCAATGAGCATATTAAAAGGAGATAATTCCAGCACAGAGTACACAGGTATTTCATTTGCAGGCAAAGGTCAAAACCTTGATACAGGCTTTAAAGTGCTTCATATTGGCAAAAACACTACAAGTAATGTTGTTTCAAAAAGTATTTCAAAAAGTGGTGGTATTGCCACATATCGTAGTATAGTCAATGTTGCACCAACTGCAAAAAATGCAAAATGTTCTGTTACATGTGATGGGCTTATGCTAGATAGCATTAGTAGAAGTGACACAATACCAGTAAACAAAATAGCATGTGATAACATTACATTTTCTCACGAAGCAAAAGTTGGAAAAATTAGTGAAGAAGCAATATATTACCTTATGACACGTGGTTTAACCGAACAAGATGCAAAGGCTATGATTGTTAGGGGTTTTGCAAATCCAATTTCAAAAGCTTTGCCACTAGAATATGCTGTTGAAATGAATAGACTGATAGACATTGAATTAGAGGAGGTTAAACATGATAAAAATTAACAAATCACCTGTTTTAACTTCTAAAAACTACGGAATAAATTTTACAAATATTAACCAAGAAGATATTTGTAATAATATAAAAAATTTTAATGATTATAAAATCACAAATAAAAATGTAGTAAAAGAAAGCAATATAGATAAAGTTGTTACACAAAATTTGCTTGGCAAAGTATTTGATGCACAAAGTAAACAATATAATAATTCTGCGAAAAAATACACTTTTAGCAAATCAAATGCTCAGCCACTTGTTATTGATTTTAACTTATCTAGTGCACTTGTAGATGATTTAGAGATTAATGTTGAAAAAAATGTTCATGCAAAAGCTGTTTTAAAATATTTGTCGAATCAAAAGGCATATCACAACGGTTTGCTTAAAATTAATTTGAAAGATAATGCTGTATTAGATATTTACACGATATATGCGTTTGATAATGCTACTAACAATTTTGTAAATATTCAATCAAATCAAAAAGAATATTCAAAACTAAATATATTTGTTTTTGATTGTGGATGTAAAAACACTGTACAAAATATTTGTGCAAACATTGTAGGCAATAATGCAAATATCAAATTGAATAGTTTGTATTTTGGTGCAAAAAATGAAAATTTAAGTTTAAATTATTTGTTTAACATAAAAGGGAAGTTTGCAAATTGCAATATGAATGTTTGTGGTGTGCTTAATGATAAAGCACAAAAAAATTTTATTGGCACAATAGATTTTTATAAAGGCTCAAAAAAAAGCATAGGGCAAGAAAGTGAATATTGTATGATGTTAAGCGATAAAGTTAAGGCTACATCTACACCAATTTTACTTTGCAAAGAAGAAGATGTTGATGGCAGGCATGCATCAGCAGTTGGCAAGATTAATCAAGAAGAGTTGTTTTACTGCATGAGTAGGGGGCTTAACAAATTAGACGCTCAAAAACTTTTGATAAAAGCAAAACTATTTGGTATAACAAAACATATACAAGATGATAATTTAAAAAATTATATAGAAGGCATGATTGATGATAAAATTAAAGAAAATTAAAAATTACAAAAAAGATTTTCCTATTTTTAAAAACAATGATTTGGTTTATTTAGATAGTGCAGCAACTTCGCAAAAGCCAAAATGTGTGATTGATGCTGTAAATAATTTTTATTGCAAAAATAATGCTAACATACATCGTGGTGCTTATAATTTAAGCATCACTGCAAGCCAAAAGGTAGATGAAGCAAGGCATAATGTGGCAAGATTTGTTAATGCAAAATATGATGACGAAATTATTTTTGCCAAAAATGCAACAGAGTGTTTAAACTTGATTGCTTATTCTTTTGGATTAGATAATTTACAAAAAAATGACGAAGTTGTACTTTCTATAATGGAACATCATAGTATGATAGTTCCTTGGCAAAAAATTACTGCACAAAAAAATGCTAATCTTAAATATTTGTATTTAAACAAAGATTATCAAATTGATGATGCTGAACTTGATAGTAAAATTACAAAAAAAACAAAAATTATTGGCATATCAACAATTTCAAATGTTTTGGGCACAATAACAAATTATCAAAAAATAATAACAAAAGCGCATAGTGTTGGCGCAGTTGTTATTTTAGATGCGTCACAAAGCATAGCGCATTTACCACTAGACGTGCAAAATTTAGATGCAGACTTTGTTGTGTTTTCAGGTCACAAAATGTATGCACCACTTGGCGTTGGAGTATTATATGGTAAAAAAGAACTTTTGCAAAAAATGTCACCTTTTGTTATGGGGGGAGATATGATAGAGTATGTGTACGAAGACCACACAACTTTTGCGCCATTGCCTAACAAGTTTGAAGCCGGCACAATAGATGCATCTAGCATTGTAGGTCTATCTAGTGCAATTAACTATATTAATAGCATTGGTTATGATAATATTTTACAAACAGAAAAAGAACTCTGCGAGTATGCTGTAAAAAAGCTAAAAGAATTACATTTTGTTACCTTATATATTACAAGTAATCAAAAAAATCATAGCAGTGTAATTTCATTTAACGTTAATGGGGTTCAACCACATGATGTTGCTAGTATTTTAGATTCAAAA
>CAMOCI010000082.1 GCA_946610635.1 uncultured Clostridia bacterium
CAAACCCTAATTTAAAGCGTACAGTACTTGAAAAATATAACTACGAGAGTATTCATAACAAATACAACAAACTTGAAAAAATGGTTAATGATACAATTTGCAAAAGTTATGTTAAATCATTAAGAAAGTACTATTCTGATCGTTCAAAGATAAAAAGTATGGAATTTGTTGATAAAAAGAAAGCAACTTTGTTAAAAGAAAAAGAACTTGTAAAAAGTGAGGATTAATATGAAATACGGAATTGAAAATGAAGGATTGATTATTAAATGTGCAAACTGTAAAAAACATATTGCAAGTGATGGCGAGTTAAAAACAAATTACTGCGATAATTGTGGTGCACCACTTTCTGTGCTTGCTATTGCTGATTTTGAAGATTATAAAGAAAAAGTAAGAAAAGATATGCTTTTAGCCTTAAAAGATATTGCTGTTCAAAATCATACTGATTCTTTCTTACAAATCTTAAAAAAGTATAGTGAAGAAAATGAATAAACTTGTATTTTAACAAAAAATAAGATATAATTGCAGAGAAATCTGCAATTTTTTAATTATTATAATTGAAATATGATTTAAAAGTTGTAAATAACATAAATAAAAAAATCTAGGATAATTATGAGTTTTGATGATTTAAATTTAGAACAAAAAATTATAAATGCTATAAGGCAATTAGGATATATACAACCTACAAAAGTGCAGGAAAAATCTATACCAAAAATTTTAACAGGTGGCGATTATATAGTAAGAAGTGAAACAGGTAGTGGAAAAACTTTTGCTTTTGTTTTGCCTATATTAAATAAGATAGATAGTACTAGTGATAATTTACAAGCACTTGTTGTTTGCCCAACAAGAGAACTAGCCATGCAAGTTGCTGACGAAACCAAAAGGCTTGCCGAGCAATTAGATGTCAAGGTTAGTGCAGTTTTTGGCGGTAGCAATATAGATAGACAAATAAAATCATTAAAGAAACAGCCACAAATTGTTGTTGGTACAACTGGCAGGATTTTGGATTTAATAAATAAAAAAGCATTAAAAATAGAAAATTGTAATTTTGTTGTGCTTGACGAAGCAGATGAAATGCTTGATATGGGCTTTAAGCCAGATATAGAAAAGATATTCTCACACACAAAAAAGAATAAGCAAACTCTGCTATTTAGCGCAACAATACCAAGTGAAGTTAAAGACATTGCAAAAAACTTTCAAAATAATGCAGAAATTTTAGAAATAGGCACTGCAAACAAGGCATTAGAAAACATCAAACAGTATTATATTTTTACAAACAAAAACACAAAAAAACAAGCACTTTTACAATTATTTTTTAGCGATTTATACAAAAAAACAATTATTTTTGTAAATACAAAAGCTTTTGTGCAAGAACTAGAGCATTTGTTTGTTAAAAATAAGATACAAGCAAAAGCTATTCATGGAGATTTAAAACAAACCGAACGAAAAAGGATTTTGGATGGTTTTAGAAATGAAAAATTTTATATTTTAATTGCAACTGATGTCGCAAGCCGAGGCCTTGACATTAAAGGAGTTGAATATGTTGTAAACTATGATTTACCACACGAACTTGAATTTTATGTGCATAGAATAGGCAGAACCGCAAGGGCAGGCAAAAGTGGCTCAGTTATTAATATAATTACAACTTTAGAGCAGTTATCATATATGCGAGATATTGAAAAATTAACAAAAGCAAAGATAGAAAAATATCAAACAAATAGTGAAAATTTAAAGCAATTTATTGTAGACACAAAGCAACTTGCAAAGCAAAAAACCAAATCAAAATATATAAACAATAACCTTTTTGATGTAAATAATTTTGAAGATGAAGTTATTTTTGATAGCGGAAAAAACCAATTTAAGCCAACAAAAAACAAAACAAAAAATCTAAAAAGCAAAAAAAATACAAAAAGTTTTGACTATTTATTAAAAAACAATAAATTAAATAATAATGTCAAAAAAAGTAGAAATAAAAAAATATCTTTTGAAGAAAGTTTTGCACGTGGTGATAGGTTTAAAAGATTTTCAACATTTGATAATTTTGACGAGTTTTATGCAAATGATTATAAAATACAAAAAAAATCAAAAAATATTAAAATTAAAAAAAATAATAAGTCTAATACAACAAAAAATAGTTTAAACAAAACAAACTTTCAATCTTCTAAAATAAGTAATACATCAAAATCAAGACCTAAAAAGAAAAAGTAGCAATAAAAAACTAAAAAAAGATGTCCAATAGGCATCTTTTCTCGTTTTCTATTTTTCTAAAACTGCAAGTGTTTCAATATGTTTTGTTTGTGGAAACATGTCGTATGGTTGTATGTATTTAATTTTGTAATTCAAATTTGTTTGCAAAATGTTTAGGTCGCGGGCGAGTGTGCTTGGGTCACAACTCATATAAACAATTTTTGTTGGCTTTACTTTAATAATTGCATCTAAAACTTTTTTGTCACAGCCTTTGCGTGGTGGGTCTAAAACGATAGTCAAGTTTTCCTTTTCTTCATTTGATAATGTATTTAATAATTTTGGCAGTTCTACTGCACAGTCGCCATTAATGTTTGTTAGGTTTGTAATATTATTTTTTTGTTTTAAATTATCTGCAATTATAGTTGCTTCTTTAATAATTTCAATGCCAAAAACTTGCTTTGCATGTTTTGCTATCATTGCGGAGAGTAGCCCTGCACCGCTATAAGCATCAATGACAATATTGTTTTGTATTTCCTCAAAAATTTTTTGATACATCATAGATTTTATTTCTTGATTTACTTGCAAAAAACTTTGATTGTTTATACTGTATTTTATACCAAATTCGTTAATTCCAATTTCTTTTAAGCCATAAATTTGTTTAAATTGTTCTGTTAAAATTACATTATTTTTTAGTTTGTTTATGTTTAAACTTAAACCAAAATTTTTTAATTCATTTGATAACATTTTAATTAAAATATCGATGTCTTGCATATTTTCGCCATTAATAACAATGGTTATAAGTACTTTGTTATCAATTTCTCTTGCAACCAAACTTTTAAGCAATCCTTTTTTTGTTTGTTCATTATATATCGTATTTTTAGTTATAGATAAAAATTTATTAAATACATTTATCAATTTATTTATATTTTCTTTTTGCAAAATACATTTATCAATATCAACAATACTATGGCTATTTAATCTATACATGCCAAGTTTTTTTGTTATTGGATTTATTGGCATTGCTATCTTGTTTCTGTAATGATACTCATTTTTACAGGCCATTAGTGTAGGTATAATATAGTCAAGTTTTCCAATATTTGTAATTGCATTTTGCACAATTTGAGTTTTGATTCTTAATGAATTTTGATATGTTGTGTGCTGTAATTGACAACCACCACATTTTGCAAAGTAAGGGCAAGGTGCAATGATTCTCTCTTTGTTAGGTTCTTTAATATTTAAAATTTTAGCAATGCAAAACTTGCTGTTATTTTTTATCACAACAGCATCAACATTTTCATTAATCAAAGAGTATGGCACAAATATAGGTTGTCCACCAAAGAAAGCAACGCCTTCTGCATTGCATCCGTAATTTTTTATAATTATATTTATATTATCATTTTTTTTCATAATCTACTATCTTTTATATATTTTATTTCTTTTAAAGTACTATTAAACATTTTATAAATCTAAATCATCTATGTTTTTCAAAAAAATTTATTAGTGTTTTAAAGGCTTGTTTTGCACTTTTTAGCATTGGCGCATTTAAAAATGCATGCCTGCCGTCTTGTCTGCTTTTATCAAATGTTAAGTACTCAACTTCTATGTTGTTGTACTTTAAAAGTCTATACAAAACTTCACTTTGAAAGTGTAATTTGTCAATTTCTCCACTTGTCATAAATGTTGCTGGAAATTTATTTGTTATATAAGTTGTTGTGCTAATATTTTTGTACAGTTTTGTAGTATCTTGGTAAATTGACTGCCAGTAATCATTAAGGTTTGTCATGATAGGTGATGGGTCGCGCCAAATGTTTTCAAAGTTAAAAACT
>CAMOCI010000083.1 GCA_946610635.1 uncultured Clostridia bacterium
TACAGTTGTACTATGTTCATTTTTGCCAAAAAACTTTAATCCTGGATTAAATGAGCCAGATTATATTGTTGTACACACAAAAGATGCGTCATCTCCTATAAACAAATCACAATATGCAAAAGACAGTGAAGAGTACAAAGAATTATTAAGATTATATAACGCAAGTTTTGATACAACAGTATTTGGTGCATTATTTCAAGGCAGAGCATTAGAAAGTGTTACAGAAGAAGAAGGTCACGTATCATTATCAACTTTATCAGGACCATATTTAGAATTTAACTATACAACTTCTCAAAAAGTTTATGTTAATGGAGAACTACTTGTAGATTACTTAGCAAAGCAAGGCAAAAGTCCAATGGTATCTAACACAGATTATATCAGCGCTGTTATAGAAGTTGAAAATTCTAACTCTCTTTCTCAAATTAGGATTTACTTTAAATATCGTGATACGGGAACAAATGACTATTCTTATATAAGACTTGCAACATATGCAAAGCAATCAGCACTTTATGAATATATAGAAAATTTAGGTAAGTAAAAATAAATCACACAAAATTGTGTGATTTTTTTGTAAAAAAATAATAGTTAACTATTATGACCATTGTAAAATTTTATTTTTTTGCTTTTATTATAATAAAAAAACAAATAAAATATGTCAAAAAATTTTACTTTTTTTGCAAAATGGTTTATTTTATTTATAAAATAAAAACAAAGAGAGAAAATATTTTTATGAAGTTTAAGTTGTTGCCATACTTAAAAAGATATAAGTTGCAAGTTATTGTTGCACCTATCTTAAAGTTTTTAGAAGCAGTAACAGACCTTGTTACTCCTTTTTTGGTGGCATTAATACTTGATAAAGGCATACCTAGTGGAGATACTAATTACATTATATGGATGTCTGTTTTAATTATTGGCATGAATGGTGCTGGTTTTGTTTTTGCAATATTATGTCAAAAGCTATCGGCTAAGGCAGCGTTTGGTTTGGGACGAGATTTAAGAAAAGATATTTACTCTAAAATAACAACACTATCATCTAGCGAAATGGATAAATACACAACCATGAGCATGACAAATAGGGCTGTTAATGATGTTGGACAAGTACAAAATGCTGTTGGCACAACAATTCGTAATGTTGCACGCGCTCCTTTTTTGCTTGTTGGTAGTACTATCATGGCAATTATAATTAATGCAAGACTATCATTAATATTTTTGATTGTAATACCTTTGATACTATTACTATTTTTTATAATAATGAAAAAAACAAATCCTTTGTTTATCTTTGCAAAGCAAAATTTAGATAATGTGAGTAATGTAACAAGAGAAAACTTGTCTGGTACGCGTGTTGTTAGGGCATTTAACAAGCAACAATATGAAATTGATAGGTTTGATAAAGCGAATAAAAATTATATGGATATAAATTTAAAAATTGGTACATATTCATCAGTTTTGCAACCTATTTTAAGTTTAATTGTTAATATTGCAATTATTATTGTTGTTTGGGTTGGTGGCATTCAAGTTAATATTGGTGGACTTTCACAAGGCCAAATAATATCATTCATTAGCTATTTAGCACAAATTTCTGGCAGTTTAATTAAAATTGCAAGAATATCAATAATTTATGTTAGAACGGGTGCAAGTATAAAGCGTATCAATAACATTTTTGTTTTGGAGCCAAGTGTTTTAGATATAAAAGACCCAAAATTACTTGCAAAAGAAACTTTGCCACAAATTCAGTTTAAAAAAGTTAGTTTTTCTTACAACGGCATTAAAGACGCATTAAAAGACTTTTCTTGTGACATTATGCCGGGTGAAACTATTGGCATTATTGGTGGTACAGGTAGTGGTAAAAGCACCCTTGTAAATTTGCTACCAAGATTTTATGATGTAACAAAAGGCGAAATTTTAATTGACGGAGTTAACATAAAAGATTATTCAGTTGAAACATTACGAGATTATGTTTCAATAGTACCACAAAATCCAACACTGTTTAGTGGCACAATAGAAAGCAATTTAAAGTTTAGAAAAGAAAATGCTAGCCAAGAAGAACTTACAAAGGCTTTAATTATATCTCAAAGTTATGGCTTTGTTAGTGAAAAACCAAACGGAATAAAAACAGTTGTAGAGCGTGGTGGGCGTAACTTTTCAGGTGGTCAACGTCAAAGACTAACAATTGCAAGGGCTGTTGTCGGTGACCCTAAAATATTAATACTTGACGATAGTTCATCAGCACTTGATTTTCAAACCGATTTTGAGTTAAGAAAGGCTTTGAATAATACCCTTAAAAACACAACAAAAATATATGTATCACAGCGCACAAATAGTATAAAACAAGCCGATAAAATTATAGTTTTAGATAACGGAAGTATAGTGGGTATTGGCACACATAACGAACTTTTAAAAAGTTGTGAAGTTTATAAAGAAATCCACGACAGTCAAAATAGATAAATTTTAAAATAGAATATTGTTAAAAATTTACATTTAATATTATAAATATACAAAAAAAAGGAGGTAAAAATGGCAAATCAACAAGAACAGACTTTTTCGGTAGAAGAAAGTCCAGAAAGTTCAAAAGCTTTGTCTATTGCAAAAGGTAGAAGAAAGTTTAATTTAAAACATGTATTTTTTCAAACCAAAAAAGTTATTAGTTTTGGCAAGCCTTTTCATGCTTATTTATATCTCTCAATTTTTGGTGTTTTGGCAAGTACATTTTTTGATTTGCTTGTGCCAGTTTATATAGGTAAAAGCATAGATTATATTATTGGCGAAGGTTTGGTTAACTTTAACCTTTTAAAGTCAAATATATTGTATCTTGTTTTATTTGTATGGTGTAGTGCAATATTCACATTTATGGCAAACTATTTTAGCAATGTGTATTGTTTTAAATCTAGTAGTAGGATGCGACAAATTATATTTAAAAAGTTTAACACTGTACCATTAAAATTTGTGGATAGTAACCAGCATGGAGATTTGCTTTCTCGTATGATTAATGATGTTGATTTGCTAACTGATGGATATTTGGAAGGTATATCTAGCATAACAAATGGCATAGTTACAATAACAGGCACATTAATATTTATGTTTGTGCTAAATGTGCCACTTGCGCTTGTTGTTAGTCTTGTTTCTCCTATTAGTTTGTTTATTTGTTTTTATATTGCAAAAAAATCTTACAAACTATTTGCAGAGCAAGCAAGAAGTGAAGGCGAAATTAGTGGATTTTTAGAAGAATATATATCTAATGATAGATTAGTGCTTGCATTTAACTATCAAGATGATGCTATTAAAAATTTTGATAAAATTAATGAAAAATTTTATAAAGTTAGTTCAAAAGCAGATTTCTTTTCAAACCTATCAAACCCAACAACAAGGTTTATAAATGGTTTAGTTTATATTATTGTTGCGTTTACAGGAGCTATGCTTGCAGTTAATGGTTTAGCCACAGTTGGTTTGATTTCTAGCTTTTTAAGTTATGCATCAACTTTTGGACAACCATTTAACTTACTTTCTAGTGAAGTTAGCGAACTTCAAGCAGCAGTCGCATCAACTGATAGGATTTTTTACATTTTAGATTATCAAAATGAGCCTAGTGATAAAGATAATAAAGTGCTTGCGAGTGCTGATGGTAACATAGATATTAAAGATGCAGAATTTTCATACAACCCAAAAACAAAATTAATACAAAACCTTTCTTTAAATGTTAAACAAGGGCAAAAAATTGCAATAGTAGGTCCAACGGGTTGTGGAAAAACAACAATCATAAATCTGCTTATGCGTTTTTATGATTTAAATAGTGGTGCTATTTATGTTGATGGCAACAGTATAACTGAAATTACAAGAGATAGCCTGCGTAATAAGTATGGCATG
>CAMOCI010000084.1 GCA_946610635.1 uncultured Clostridia bacterium
GTTGTCCACAAGAAAATCATCTTTTGTGGACAATCATTTTTTTAATGGCAGCGCTTGCATACTTAAAGTATTCTTTTGCTTTACAATATTTTTGAGATAAATTTTCATCAAAAAATTTTAAATCCACCAAAAAAATATCAACAAATGGTGCAACCATATTTATTGTTTGCGTAGTTTCAAATCCATTACTATTCCACACAATAGGCACTTTTGGTCTGTATATTTTTAATGCTTCAATAATTTGATTAGTATAGTGCATCGGGCTAACAAAGTTAATGTTGTGCACTTTTTTTTGCTCTAACTCTTTAAAAATTTCCACAAGCCTTTTTATTGATATTTCTTTACCATAGCCACCGCTACTTATTTGATAATTTTGACAAAAACAACATTTTAGATTACAGCCAGAAAAGAATATTGCACCACTTCCATTTTTACCACTAATACAAGGCTCTTCCCATAAAAAAACATCAACTTTTGCAAGTTTAATTGTTTCTTTACTTTGACAAAAACCTTTATTTATTGTTCTATCAATTTTGCAGTGTCTTGGACAAATATCACAAATCATATTGAAATTATACTAAAATAAATCTTATTTTGCAAAAAAAATTAAATTTTAGTATTTTTTTATATAATTTAAAAAGTTATTATTATAAAAAAAGTTTTGCACAAAATTTATTTATGGGTTATTATAACTATCATGCACAGGTTATTAATAGAATAAAACAAGGCAAATTAAAAAGTTATCATTTTGAAAAAAATTATAAAGGTATTGGCTTTGCACTTGTTTTAAAATTTGATGACAAAAAGTTTCCTATACGAGAAAAACATTTTGAAATTTACTTTGATTTAATAGGTAACTATTACTTAACACAAAAAATATTTGATGAGTATTTTACAACGCCTATTAATTTTGAAAAAGATTATTAATGTTTTTAATTCTAAAAATACTATTAATTAGTTAAATATATTTTGACAATTAGCAAAATTAATTTTATACTAATCATACTTATGTTATTAATGCATTTAATTTATAGTATTAAAACCATAGTATTTTTGTAACAATGCTCTCATGGTGAAATGGATATCACGCAAGTTTCCGGAACTTGAATAAGGAGTTCGAATCTTCTTGGGAGCACCAAAAAAATGACTTAGTAAAACACTAGGTCATTTTTTCTTTAAAAATGATTTTAAATTTCTATATTTTGTAATACTTATTTTTAAGCTTAGGTTTTTTATTAAGTGGTACGATATTTGCAAAAATGCATGGCGCAAAACTTAAAAATATTCCAATAATAGAAGTAAATAGAAGCGTAAATCTACCTTCAAAAATAAGTGAAGAAGTTATAGAGCAAATGCCACCTATATCTAAAACATATATAATAGAGTAAACGATTAAAAATACAAAAGACCATCTTTTTAACCTTATAGATAACCACGTTGTATCTTTTTCTTTGCTTGCTTTTATAAAACCTATTATTGAATAAATTACTGTAAACAGAGAGCATAGTATCAAAGCAAATATAATATAAGTTGATATGCCAATAGGAAAATCACCATAAGGAGCAGTGTTGCCAATTAAAGAGTTGGCTTTTGTGGCAAACTCAAATAAGTTAAGGTTTTTATCTGAAATTGCAATACTTGAAATTTGTGGAACAAATATAAATGCAACTGAAATTATCGTTAAAATAGCGCTGCCTGCAAAGCCTATCATTTCAGTTTTGTTGTTATCTTTTTGTTCAAATTTATCTTTTTTTAGTAGGTGGCCAACAATAATCATTGCTGTTGCTATAATTAAACTAATATAGCACTCAAAACCTGGTAAATAACTTACATAACTATTGGATAGCATTGTAGTTAGTAAAAATGCAACAACTGTATAAATTTGACTAATTAGTATAAAGTAACCTAAAAATAAGACAATTTTTTTAGTTAAGTTATTTTGTTTTATATTTATATTTTTGTTGTTTTTTGTTAGTACTTCAAAAATGCACAAAGCAAGTGTTATAGCAGCAAAAATAATAATCAAAAAGTTTAAACAAATGCCTAGCACAGAAAGCCACACAGGCCCATCAAAGAAGAAAATATCATAAGCATCTGTTGTTAAAAATACTTGTTGCTTTAAATATTCTATAAAAGTGTAAACGCCTTTTGCTACTTGCACATTATTTTTATCTAATGCACTAAATCTAACAATAGGCACAAAAAATGTTGATAATATTAATAACAACAAAAGTATTATTAAAATATAAAAATAAACATGTTTATACTTCTTTTTCATAAGTAATCTCCACAACATTATATCACTATAATGAACTTTTGTATAGTTTTTTATAATTTGTTATATTATGTTTTGTATAAAAAAAACATATATTCAAATACTTTAATTATTTTGTAATTTATCATATAATATAAACATGAGAAAATTTGAAATAGTAGATAATAATTTTTTGCAATATGGTATAGTTCCACAAAAAATGCCACAAAGAGCAACCAAAACAAGCGCGGGGTATGATATATATTCACCAATAGATATAACAATCATGCCAAAAACTATGGAGATGATTTGGACAAACATAAAAGCATGTTTTGAAAATGATGAAGTGTTATTGCTTTGCGTAACTAGTGGTATGGGTAAACATGGCATTATGGTGGCTAATACTATTGGTGTTATTGATAGTGATTATTATGGTAATATATCAAATGACGGCAATTTAGGTTTTAGATTGTACAATTTTAGTGATAAACCTTATGTTATAAAGGCTGGAGATAAAATAGGTCAAGGTATTTTTATGAAATATTTAATTGTTGATGATGAGCCTGAAATAACTAATACTCGTGTAGGCGGTTTTGGTAGTACAGTAAAAAAATAGAGATTTTTTTGTATAATAAATGGTTAAAAATAAAAGATAACAACTCAGTTGTTATCTTTTATTGTATTTGGAGCGAGTGATGGGAGTCGAACCCACCTCATAGGCTTGGGAAGCCCATGTACTACCGATGTACTACACCCGCAGAAAAGTAAATTTAGGATCGTGTTGTTTGCGTTATATTTAAAAAAATAAAAATTTTTTTTTGTAAACTTTTAAATTTTATAAAAGTAAAAATAATGATTAAAAATTTAACTACATTTTATTGTCTTCATCATCATAGTTTTTTGCACCACAAACGCTGCATTTGCCTGATAGTCTATTAATTTTTGAACCACACACTTTGCATCTTTCATGAAATCTTTTTGGTGAAATGTGATTTTGTTTATCCAAAAAAATTTGTGTTTTATTCTGTTTTAAATTCATCTTTTCTGCATCATCTGATTTGGGGTTTTTTACTACAAAGTAAATAAATAAACTTAAAAAAATAATAAGCACAACAAATACTATGGTTAGTAGTGCCACTACAACCCAGTCAATAGATTCGCCAAATGCTTGTAAAATGTTATTCATCTTTTTAATTATATTATATTTATAAGAATTATACAATAGTTTTAGTAAAATACTTAGATTTGTTTATATTAATAAAATGCAAAAAATTTGCTAAGAATTCTTAATCAATAAAATAATTATGATTGACAACTTCTAATTTTTGCTGTAAAATAATTCATACCTAATTGGTAGGAATTAATTGTTTTGTATTTGTCTAAACTTGTTATAGTACAAAATAGTTGTTAATGTAAAAGGAAAATAATATCATGCAAAAATTATTAGAAGTTAAAAATGTATATGCTAAAACAGAAGATAAAGAAATATTAAAAGGTTTAAATTTGTTGATAAATGCAGGCGAAGTGCATGTTATAATGGG
>CAMOCI010000085.1 GCA_946610635.1 uncultured Clostridia bacterium
ATTAGATTTTAACCTTTGTAAGGATGCTGCTATCGAAATTTTAAATCAAATTGCAGAACAAACAGATTTAGCCGGTGCAATCTCATTAGATAACAAAAAAGAAGTATTTTTAACAAATCAACGTCAAAAACTAGTTAAAATGGCATCTGCTGTTCAAAAAAGTTTAAATAGTGATGAGCTTTTAATTGATGAAGATGAATTTGATACTTATATAACAAGCTTAGATTTGTTTAAACATACTGCTAATACAGTAGAAGATGTAATTTGCGATGATTTAATAGCATCTGCAAGTTTAATAAAAAACTCTTTAAAAATTGTTAAGAGTATTAAAGAGAATCCTACACAAGAAAATGAAAGTAAAAAGCAGGAAATTAGCGAAGCATTAAAACAACAAAAATCATATTTAAAATCAGGATTAAATGCGGAACAAATTGCTGACATAAATAGTAATATTAATTTTGATAAGACTAACATGTCAGTTAAAAAAACAGGCACAAGAGCTATATTAGATAAATTATTGATAGATGCAACAAAAAAAGTTGGAGCAGCAAATAGTTTAGGTAAATTACAAGAATTTGAATATTCTAAACAAGAAGCTGAAAAAGAAACTCAAAATCTTGTTGATTATGTAGACAAAAATGGTGATATATCAATGTTGGTTACAGCTGATATGTTAACAGAAATGCTTTATATCGTTCATGATGTTCGTGAAAGAATTAAAAATGATGAAAAAAAATCAGAAAAAGCACAATTACTTATGGACAATATTAATTATATGATTGAATGTATGGATGAAAACATAGGTAAAGAATTACCTGATAAACTAAAAGAAGAAGTATCTGAAATATTTAATCAGTTTATTGAAGTATCTCAATATAGAGAAAAAGGTGAGAAGAGACTTAAAGTTAACATTAAAAACGCAGAAGATTACAAAGAACTTGTAAAATAATTTAGGGTAGGTGAATTATGGATAATAAACAAAGAATTAAAATTTTAGAATTAAGTTTTAATATTATGGAAAATTTACTTTTGAGTAAAGATTTTAAAGATAAAGATGAACTTATGGTTGCTGCAAAAAAAGGCGTTGATATTTCAAATAAAGATGAAAAAATGCCATTAGAACTAAAAATGGCTTATGCCGAAGCTTACTCAAAATTAGACAGTTTATCTTGGGAAGAAATTTTAGAGATAAAAGAAATTATTGCAGATTAACAAAAAAACTCAGCATATGCTGAGTTTTTTAGTGCAAATAACAATGATAATATAAATATTTAATTTATATTAAGGTTTAATTTGTTATATTAGTTAATTATCTATGATTATATTTTGTTTTTTGTTAAAATCTTTATTCTCTTTACAACTTCTTCTTCAATTTCTTTCATGCCAGCAAGTAAATAATCTCTTGGATTAAATATCTCTGCATTATTAAGTGAACTTCTTATACCTGCTGTAAAGGCTATTCTTAAATCAGTGTCAACATTTACTTTGCATATTCCATTTAATACTGCTTGTTCTAAATTTTGGTTACTTACGCCATTTGCATTGCCAATTTTGCCACCACTTGCAATAAATTTTTGTTTTAATTCTTTGCTAACACCACTTGCGCCATGAAGAACCAACGGTATTTTTACAAGTTCTTTAATTTGTTTTAATCTTTCAATATCAAGGTGACTTTCACCTTTAAATTTGTATGCGCCATGGCTTGTACCAATGCTAACTGCTAAGCTATCAATACCTGTTTGTTCAACAAATTGTTTTGCATCTTGCGGATTTGTAAATAAACTTTCTTTTGAACTAACTTCATCTTCAACGCCTTTTAAACTGCCAAGTTCTGCCTCGACACTCACATTTTTGCTGTGTGCGTATTCTACACATTGTTTTGTAAGTTTTATATTTTCTTCAAAACTTAAATCGCTTGCATCAATCATAACATTTGTGTAGCCTGCATCAACGCATTTTTTTATTGTTTCAAAATCTTTTCCGTGGTCAAGATTTAAACATACTGCAATATCTAAATTTTTTGATAGTGTAGTCACCATAGGTACAATAACGTCTAAGCCTATATAATTTATTGCGCTAGGGCTTGTTTGAACAATAACATCGCATTTTTCTTTATCGCAGGCATTTAAAATTGCTTTTAATTGCTCTAAATTGCTAAAATTAAATGCACCAACTGCATATTTTTGTGCTTTTGCCTTTTCTAAAATATATTTTCCATTTTTCAGTTCCATACTTTCTCCACTATTGTATACTTGTTATTATAGCACAAAAAATAAAAATGTACTCACTTTTAAATAAAATATGTCAATTTGCTTTTAATATTTTGATTTTTATTTTATAATAATAAGTAGTAGTGGAGGGTTAATATGAAAAAAATATCTATCATATCACCAGTTTTTAAAAACACACAAAAACTAGAAGATAATTTAAAAGAACTGGATGAACTTTTTAAAGATAAATATGAATATGAAGTTTTATATTATCATTCAGAAGTTTTACCTAAAAATTTACAAAGTGATAGTCGTTTTAAATTTGTTCAACTTGAAAAAAAGATGAGTTTTGATGATTGTGTTACAGATGGCTTTGAAAAGGCAAATGGCAATTGCATCATTGTTGCAGATTTAAATGATGTAAATTATAAAGATTACATCACAAAACTTATTGTAGCATGGGAAAACAATGCACAGGTTGTGCTTATAAAGCACAAAAGACGTAGACCTAGTATTTTTCAAAAATTAGGTAGTTTTTTTGCTGAATTTGGCAGAAAAATTAGCAACGGGCTTTTGAGTATTGTTGGTTTAGGTAAAGACTTTGGAGCAATGCGAAACTTTCAACTTTTTAATGAAAATGTTGTATCTGTTATCAAAGAATTTCCTAAAAAGAACTATTATTTACGCAATTTTGATTGTTGGGTAGATTATAGAGTAACAGTACTTTATACAGACAATAAAATAAAAGTTAAAAACCACAGGAAGTCAGTTAATGCTAACTTTTACTATTTTATATCTTCACTTGCATTATTTTTAGGTTTGTTATTTACAGAAATATTTGTTAGTGGGAGTATTGATGTAGCAAATCGTTCTATGTTTGTGCTTATTGGTGTAGCCTTAATGGTGGTATTTGTTTCATTTAGTTTATATCATCTATACAAATGGTTTATATTCTTAAAAACTCGTTTAACATCAAAAACAAATTATAGCAAAATATAACTTAAAGAATAATAAATAAAAAATTGTTAAGTATTATCTTGTGAGGTAATATGGATAATAGGGATTCAATTTTAGCCAAAAATTTGGTAAATTATAGCTGTGAAATAAAACCTAAGGAAAAAGTTTTGATAGAGTTTCCTATCGAAGCAAAAGATTTAGTAAAAGAAATAATAAAAGAAGTTTACAAAAATGGAGCATATCCATTTTTGCATATTATGGACAACTCTTTAAAAAGAGAACTACTTTTTGGTACAAGTAAGGAGCATAGTGAACTTTGCACTAAATATATGAAACCCATATTTGAAGATATGGATGCATATATTGGTATATCAGGTGGAGATAATGTTTATGAATTAACTGATGTGCCAGAAGACAAAGTTAAAATTTACTCTTTAAACTATCAAAAACCTATTCATCATGATATTAGGGTTACAAAAACAAAGTGGGTTATATTAAAATATCCAACTGGCGCACTCGCACAACTATCAAACATGAGCAGTGATGCGTTTAAAAATCATTTTTATAACG